>NZ_JBOGDD010000978.1:0-8281 GCF_050701675.1 Mycobacterium sp.
GTTGCCCGGCAGCAGAAGCGTGCGGGTGATCGTCGGGCCGTCGGCGAGCCGCCGAGCGGGCCGGCGTCGGGGCGCCCGTCATCGACTACCGCCCCGACCTCGGCATCCTGCTGATCGGCTACCTCGAGGGCACGACGCTGACCAGCGACGACTTCTCCAGGCCAGGAGTCCTCGCCAAGGTGGCTCTTGGCTGTCGGACGCTTCACGGCGGACCACGGTTCCAGAACGACTTCGACATGTTCGCACTGCAGCCCACCTATCTCAAGATATTGCAGGACAACGGGTTTCGACTGCCATCGGACTATCTCGAATACGCCGACCACTTCGAGTCGATCCGGGCGGTGCTGGCCGACGAGAATCCGGCGACGGTTCCGTGTCACAACGATCTGCTGGCGGCCAACTTCGTCGAAGACGGTGAGAGGGTGTGGCTCATCGACTACGAGTACTCCGGCAACAACGACCCGTGCTTCGAGCTCGGAAACATCTGGCGCGACAACCGATTGACCACCGAGCAGCTCGAAGAACTGGTGACCAACTACTTCGGCCGCCCGATCCGCAGCCGACTCGCGAGGGCACGCCTGCAGGGCACCGTGTCGCAGTACGGCTGGACCCTGTGGGGGTGTATCCAGAACGGCTCGAGCGCACTGGATTTCGACTTCTGGTCCTGGGCCATGGAGCGGTACGAGAACGCCGTCGAGGAGTTCAAGGGACCCGACTTCGCCCGCCTGCTCGACGACGTCAGGACCGGGGACTGAAAACTGCCATGGGAGAGACGAATTCATGAGCACCACCACCCTTCCCGAGCGGGCCAGGATCGTCGTCATCGGCGGTGGCGTCATCGGAGCCAGCGTTGCCTACCACCTGACCAAGCTCGGTCTGACCGACGTGCTGCTGATCGAGCAGGGCCGACTGTCCTCCGGCACCACCTGGCACGCCGCTGGGCTGGTGGGTCAGCTGCGCGCCTCGGAGAGCGGTACCCGCCTGGTGCAGTATTCGACGGAGCTCTACACCGAACTCGAGGCCGAGACCGGCCTCACCGCGGGCTACAAGCAGTGTGGGGGTGTCACGGTCGCGCGGACCGAGGACCGGATGATCCAGCTGCGCCGAACCGCGGCCAACGCAGCGGCATTCGACCTCGAGTGCGAGCTCCTGACGCCTGAGGAGGCGTTCGCCCACTACCCGGTGATCCGCACCGACGACCTCGTCGGGGCCATCTGGCTGCCCGCCGACGGAAAGGCCAACCCGACCGACCTGACGCTTGCGCTGGCCAAGGGGGCGCGGCAGCGTGGCGCCCGGATCATCGAGCGCACCAGGGTCACCGGCGTGATCACCGACCGTGGCCGCGTCACGGGGGTCCGCACCGACGTCGGTGACGTCGAGGCCGAGGTCGTGGTCAACTGCGCGGGCCAGTGGGCCAAGCAGGTGGGATCGATGGCGGGCGTGAACGTCCCGCTGCACTCCGCCGAGCACTTCTACGTCGTGACCGAGCCCATCGCAGGCGTCCGCACCGACATGCCGATCCTGCGCGACCCCGACGGCTATACGTACTTCAAGGAGGAGGTCGGCGGACTGGTCATCGGAGGTTTCGAACCGGAGGCCAAACCGTGGGTCAGCCCCGACGCGATCCCGTATCCGTTCGAATTCCAACTGCTGGAAGAGGATTGGGACCACTTTCAGATCCTCATGGACAACGCTCTGCTGCGCATTCCGGCGCTGGACGAGACCGGGCTCAAGAAGCTCTACAACGGACCGGAGAGCTTCACCCCCGACAACCAGTTCATCCTCGGCGAGGCGCCCGAGCTCGCGAACTTCTTCGTCGGCGCCGGATTCAACTCGGTGGGCATCGCCTCCGCGGGCGGTGCCGGGCGCGCGCTGGCCGAGTGGATCGCAAACGGCTCACCGACCACCGATCTCACCAGCGTGGACATCCGGCGTTTCGCACCGTTCAACGGCAACAACCGCTGGCTGCACGACAGGGTGGCCGAGGTGCTCGGGCTGCACTACGAAATACCTTGGCCCAACCGGGAAATGACGACCGCTCGGCCGTTTCGTCGCTCGCCGGTACACCACCTCCTGGCCGAGGCGAACGCCAACTTCGGCAGCCGGATGGGCTGGGAGCGGGCCAACTTCTTCGCCCCCGCGGCCGCGGACCCGGTCATCGAGTACTCCTGGGGAAAGCAGAACTGGCTGCCCTGGTCGGCGGCCGAGCAGATCGGTACCCGCACCGGCGTCACCGTCTTCGACCAGACGTCGTTCTCGAAGTACCTTCTGGTGGGCCAGGACGCCGAAGCCGCGCTGCAGTGGCTGTGCACGGCGGACGTGGCCGTCGAGGTCGGGACCACCGTGTACACCGGGATGCTCAACGAACGCGGATGCTACGAGGCCGACGTGACCGTGACCCGGACCGGCGACGACGAATTCCTGATCGTCAGCAGCGCGGCCACCACCGAGCGCGACAAGGACCACATCACCCGCAATATCCCGGCGGGCCTGCGGGCGCAGCTCGTCGACGTGACGTCGTCGCTTGCGGTGTTCGGCGTGATGGGCCCCCGGTCCCGCGAACTGCTGACCGCCCTGACCGACGCGGACCTCGGCGACGCCGCCTTCCCCTTCGGCACCAGCAGACGAATCAGCCTGGGCTACTCAACCGTTCGCGCGACGCGCATCACCTACGTGGGGGAGCTCGGCTGGGAACTGTACGTTCCGACCGAGTTCGCCGTCGGCGTCTACGAAGACCTGATGACGGTTGGCGCCGAGTTCGGCGTGACCCGCGGCGGCTACTACGCGATCGAGTCACTTCGCCTGGAGAAGGGCTACCGCGCGTTCGGCCGCGAGCTGACCCCCGGTGACAACCCCGTCGAGGCAGGGCTGCTGTTCGCGTGCAAGCTCGGGACCGACGTCGACTTCCTCGGCCGCGCCGCCGTCGAGAAGGCCAGGGCCGAAGGCCCCCGGCGTCGCGTGGTCGGATTCTCCGTCGCGTCACCGGATGCCATGCTCTGGGGCGGCGAGCTCATCCTGCGCAACGGTGTGGTCGCCGGCCAGGTCACCTCGGCGGCGTGGGGTGAGACCACCGGGGCGTGCGTCGGGCTGGCCTACGTCAGGGCCGCCGACCACGCGAAGGTCGACGCTGCATGGGTCGCGGCGGGGGAGTACGAAGTGAACGTGGGCGGCCATCTCCACCCGATCACCGTGTCACTCAAGGCGATCTACGACCCGTCCAACTCGAGGATCCGCTGACGGATGGTGGCTGCCCGAGGGCACGTCAGGGATACGATTTGGCGAGCGAGCGCGGGAGACGCCGGGACGTACTGGGTGGTGTTCGGGATGGTCGCCGCGATCGTCATCTCGATGCTCGGCAGATGGGTACTCCTGATCGAAATCCTCCGATAGGAGAGGCGGCTCGTGAAGATTCTGCTCGACGACGCGGAAATGGACGCACAACTCGGCCGGACGCTGATCGCCGTCGCGGCGGAGGCGGCCGACCTCGGCGAGGTCATGGTGACGGCGGCCCGCACCACGGCCGGCGATTACGACTCCTGGTTCGACGAGTGGTCGGCGACCGCCGAGGTCGCCCAGAGGCTCGGTGAGGACGCAGTCCGGGGCGGGCACGACGTGACGGCCCGCAAGGCGTTCCTGCGAGCCTCGGAGTACTGGCGGCAGTCCTTCTTCTTCATCCGCCACGACATCGACGACGAACGGCTGCAACACGCCTGGCGACAACACCGGTTGGCCTTCCGGTCGGCGCTGCCGCTGCTCGACTGCCACGCGGTCACCGCCGAGATCCCGTACGACGGCGTATCGATGACCGGATACCTGTTTCGACCGGCCGACGCGGACACCCCGCGACCAACGGTGTTGGCGCCCTGCGGTTTCGACTCGACCGCCGAGGCGGGGTACGTCGCCACCGGCTACATGGCACTGCCGCGGGGGTACAACTTCTTCGTGTTCGAAGGGCCCGGCCAGGGCGGCATGCTCTACGAACACCGACGCCCATTCCGGCCCGACTTCGAGGTTCCGTTCGCCGAGGCGTTCACGTGGCTGCTCGCTCAAGACGGTGTCCACCCCGGTGCGGTGACCGTGATGGGCCGTTCGTTCGGTGGGTATCTCGCACCGCGGGCCGCGGCGTTCGAGTCACGGGTGGCCGCGCTGGTCACCGACCCGGGGCAGTATGACTTCGCCTCCCGGATCGGCGCGCTGGCCAAGGGCGCGGGCTTCGACAGCCCGCAGGATTTCCTCGCGCGGCTGCAGGCCGCCGACCCCGAGTTGGACGCACGGCTGCAAGAGCTGATCAGCGGGCCGCGCAACGTCGAGTGGTACGGCGCGCGGATGGCGGCGATGGGTACCGACACCGTCGGAGACTTCATCCGCAAGCAGCTGACGTTCTCCCTGGAGGGCATCGCCTCCGACATCTCGTGTCCGACGTTGGTGACCGAGGGCGAGGGTGACTTCGCGTCGCAGAGCCAGCGGCTGTTCGACGAATTGAGGTCGGAGAGGCGACTGAAGAAGTTCACCGAGGCGGAGGGTGCGGGCGGCCACTGCGAGGGCCTCGGCAGCACCCTGTTCGAGAGTTACGCCTTCGACTGGCTCGACCGCGTCCTCGGTCGCGCTCCACTCCAGATCACGCAGAACTAGGTCGTCGGCTCGAGATCGTCCCATAGCGTCATCAGGTTCTTCAGAATCTCCTCGGCATAACCGAGGCCGGCGAGATGACTCTCGCCAGGCAACGTGTACAGCTCGGCGTCGGGCAGCAGCGAGACGACGTGGCTGCCGTGCGCGAAGGGGATGATGTGGTCCTTGTCTCCGTGCCACCACCGCACGGGCACCTTCACCTGGTCGAGGCGAAATCCCCAGTCCTTCGCGAAGACGACGACGTCGGCGAACGGTGCCGCCATCTGTTTGCGACTGCCGTTGAGAAGGTCGTCGAGGAACATCGCCTTGAACTCCGGGCGCGCCAGCAGCCGACGGTCACCCTCGGGTGATACGCGGCCGTACATGTCGACGGCCCGCGAACCGAGGGGACGGATGAGCTGAATGAGTCCGACCGCCGCGAGCCGCAGCGGCAGTCCGATGAACGGCATGTACGGTGCCACCGCCGAGCCCAGCGACATCAAACCGCCGCTGATGGCCTCCGGTCCGACCGTCGGCGCGACGCCACCGAGGACCCCGGCCACCACGACGCGGTCTGGCATCGCCGCGCCGCAGGCCAAGGCGTACGGCCCTCCACCGGAGAGCCCGATGACGGCCATCTCGTCGATCCCGAGGACGTCGGCGATCGTGCGCAGGTCCTCGGCGAACGCCAGCACGCTCGGGTACTGGTATGGCGTCGATGAGCCGATGCCAGGACGGTCGATGCCGATCAGCCGGATGTTCTCGCGCTCCGCGTAGACACGCGCCTCGACCGGAATCTGGCGGCGCGCTCCGGGGGTCCCGTGCAGCCAGAACACCGCGCGGCCCTGCGGGTTGCCGAACTCGGCGAATCCGATCTGGCGATCGTCCCCGACGGCGACGTTGCCCTCCAGCTTGGGACGTGCGATTGGCATGACCATGCGCAAAAGTGTCGCACGGACGTTTGGGCGATCAGCGCGGCTTGGCGCTTCCGCTTCAACAACGCCACCTCACGCGAAACGCGAGGTGGGTGCGAGAATCGTGAGGATGAATGCCGTACGCGTGGTCGTCGCCGATGACGACGTCCTCCTCCGCGAGGGCCTTGCCAGCCTGCTCGACCGATCGGGATTCGACGTGATCGGTCAGGCGGGCAATGCCGTCGAACTGCTCGACATCGTCGCCGAACGGCAGCCGGGGTTGGTGTTGACCGACATCCGCATGCCCCCTTCGCACGACACGGAGGGCCTCGACGCGGCCAAGACCATCAGGGAACGGTGGCCCGAAATCGCCATCCTGGTGCTCTCCGCGCACGTCGACGTCGAGCACGCCATGGAACTCCTGGCGGGAGGGCACTCGATCGGTTACCTGCTCAAGAGCAGGATCACCAACGTCGACGACTTCGTCGAGACGGTGGGACGGATCGCGGGCGGCGCCGCCGTCGTCGACCCTGCGCTCGTTCAGGAACTGGTGTCCGCCCGCCGCCGCGACGACCCGCTCGACGCCCTGAGCACCCGTGAGCGCGAAGTGCTGACGCTCATGGCGGAGGGTCTGTCGAACTCGGGCATCGCGGGACGGATCTGGGTCACTGAGGGAACCGTCGAGAAGCACGTCCGCAGCATCCTGACGAAGTTGCATCTGCCAGAGACACAGGAGGAGCACCGCCGGGTCCGCGCGGTGATCATGTACCTGGACTCGTTGTGAGCGCCGCTAACGGTGCGCGTCGAGCATGCCTCTGATCGCGACGGGTGACAGGGCGAATTTGGCCAGGAATCCCAATGCCGAACTGTCGGCGATCATTTCGGCGTAGTCCTGTTCGGAGTGCGTGGAGATCAGGATGACCGACGGCGCCGGACCACCGGTCCCGTGCAGTCTTTCCACGACGTCGAATCCGCTCTCGCCGTTGAGTTCGACGTCCACCAGGGTGACGTCCGGGCGCAGGTCGGTGTAACGGCTCAACGCCTCCTCGGCGCTGCACGCAACCCCGACGACGTCGATGCCCGCGCGCTCGAGCATGTCGGTCGCGGCGTCACGGAAGTCGGCACTGTCGTCGACGATCAGACAACGCACGGGACACCTCCGGAGAACTTCACTAGACGAGCTTGACAGCTCGTCGCACCGCGGGCATTGGCGCTAGCCGGAATGTTGCCGGTGAAACCCACTAGCATCCGGTGCGATGACCGAGTACCCAATCACCTCCGACGACCAACCCGGTGGCCGGTGGCCAGTTCTTCGCGCCCGCCTGCTTGCCACGGTGCTCCGGCCGACGGCACGCCCGCTGGGCTGGGGCATCGTCGTCGCCGTCGCGTTCCTCGCCGCCGAGACGTTGGTCGTGCTGTATTTGTCGCGGGTGGCCCCCGAGAACGCATTCGGGGCCATCTTCCTGCTCGGAGTGCTCGTCGTGTCCGCGGGCTGGAGCATCGGTCTGGCGATCGCGACATCGATCGCCAGCACCCTGGTGTACCTGTACTTCCACCTCGACGGTGTGGCGGCCGCACTGTTCGTGTTCCTGCCCTTGGCGCTGCTGGCCAACCTGCTGGCGGGGCAGGCCCGGCTGCGCGCCGCCGAGGCCGAACAGCGTCGCCGCCAAGCGGATGCGCTGGCCAAACAGCAGACCGCGTTGCGCAGGGTCGCCACACTGGTGGCAAGGGGCGCCGATCCCGCCGAGGTCTATCCCGTCACCGTCACCGAGTTGGCCCGTGGGCTCGACGTCGAACACGTCACGCTGGTGCGGTTCGAATCCGACCAGTCGTGCACCGTGCTTGCCGCGCAGGACCAGCCGGGAAGGGAGACCCTGCGGACGGGCGAACGACTTCCGCTGGACGGGGAGAACATCAGTGGCCGGATCCGGCGGACCGGCGCGACCGCGCGGATCGACGACTTCGAGAGTGTCGAGGGCACCATCGCCGACCGGATGCGTGGCCTCGGACTCCGTTCCGGCGCAGGCGCACCGGTCACCATCGACGGAGAGCCCAGAGGCGCCCTGATCGTCGGTTCGGTGCGTACCGAGCGGCTGCCGGACGGCACGGAGGAACGCATCGGTGACTTCGCCGACCTGGTTGCGACGGCGATCGCCAACGCGGAGACCCGGGCCGAACTCAAGGCGTCGCGGGCCCGCATCGTGGCCGCGTCCGACCAGGCCAGGAGGAGGTTCGAGCGCGATCTCCATGATGGCGCACAACAGCGCATCGTGGCGCTTGGGCTCGGTTTGCGCACCGTTGAAGCGTCTGTGCCACAAGAGGATCAGGCGGTCCGCAAGCAGCTCGACAACGTGATCAACGGCCTGGCGGACCTGTACACCAACCTGCAGGAGCTGTCGCGCGGCATCCATCCGGCGATACTGTCCAAGGGCGGGCTCGTGCCGGCGCTCAGAGCCCTCGCGCGACGCTCGGTGGTGCCGGTCAGCGTCGACGTCGACGTGGATCGCCGGCTTCCCGAGTCCATCGAGGTGGCGGCGTACTACGTCGTCGCCGAAGCCCTGACGAACGCCGCGAAGCACTCTCAGGCGGCGGGGGTCACCATCCGGGTGGGGCTCGGGGCGGATGCGCTTCACATCGAGGTTGCCGACGACGGCGTCGGCGGCGCGACGACCGTAGGCGGGGGTTCCGGTCTCGTCGGGCTCAGGGACAGGGTCGAGGCGGTGTCTGGTCGTCTCGACGTCTCGAGCCCGCCGGGCGAG
>NZ_JBOGDD010000979.1:0-8651 GCF_050701675.1 Mycobacterium sp.
CCGACCACGGGATGTAGTCGTGCGGGTTCCAGTCCTTGCGCATCCGCATGTGGCGGTTGATGTTCTGCTCGACCACCGGCTCGAGTTCGTGCAGAAGCTGCAGGTCGGTCAACTCGGTCGACATAGACCCTCCCAGTTATCTGTACCTGTTGGTAGCACTCAATATATCTGTACCCCCCGGTGACATCAAGTTCTACGCACCGGGGTGTCGTCATCCGGGCTTCGGTCATTCACGGGAAGCGCTGTGGAAAAGGCTAGCCGCACCCGGGAGAACGTGCCCGTCCCGGCAAACTCGTTTGGCCGGGGGGAGGCGCACGCGATGACGGAGGGTGGACTGTCTCCATGATTTGCCTCCGTGCTTTGGTCGCGAGAGGCGATGCGCCGACACGCCGACGGCGGTACTATCCCCGCGAGCAAGAGCAAGGCTTTCCGACTCCGCGGACAGATAGGGCTAGACGTGAAGAAGCTGATCGTTGTTGGTTCCGGTGCCATCGGCGCACTGGCTGTGTCGGCGCTTCTCGGCGGTGGGGTTGCCTCGGCTGACGACTACGCCGGCCAGACGTACTCGGACGCATCCTCCGCTGCCAGCGATGCGGGTCAGACGGTCGTCGTCGCGGCCAGGACCGGCGACAAGCTGGCGCAGGACGATTGCATCGTCGAGCGTTCGCAGACTGCGCCGTTCGCCAGTGCGAACGACGGCATCCACGTCGACTCCACGGTGCAGTTCTACTTGAACTGCAATGGCGGTTACGCCACCGCCACCAAGCCCGGTACGTCGCTGGGCACCCAGGAGGGCAGGGACGCCAAGGCCGCTGCTGACGAGGCGGCCAAGGAGGCCGAGGACGAGGCGACGGCCCCTCTCGAAGAGGTCAGCACTCCCGACGCGTGATCTAGTGGCTTGACACCCGGCTGAGCAGCATGTCGACGCAATAGTCGATGAACTGCTCGCGGGTGGCGGTCAATCGGCCGTTGAGATACGCCGTGAACAGCGCCGTGAGCGCGCCAACGAGGCCGGTGGCCACCATGGCCTGGACCGCTGGGTCGGTGATTCGGGTCAGCTTGCGTTGAAGCAGCTCGATGAAGCTGGGCATCCATTCGGCCCCCGACTTCGTCAGCACCGGTTCCCGTTCGGGCGCGATCAGCAGCACCCGCCCGCGCACCGGGTCGTCGACCACGAGGGCGACGAATCGTTCGACGGCGTCGCGCGGTGTGGTCGATGACGTGAGGGCGCTCATCGCGGTGCTGCAGACGTGGTCGTATACCGCGCGCACGAACTCGTCACGGTCGGTGAAGCTCTCGTAGAAGTAGCGTTCGGTCAGTCCTGCGGTGCGGCACACGGCGCGGACGGTGAGTGTCGAACCGCCGTCGCCGCCGAGAACGTCGACTCCGGCAGCGATCAGTTCGTCGCGCCTGAGCGTCTGTCTGTCCTGCAGTGGTACTCCGGACCAGCGGCCCCTTCGTTGACCGGACGGCACATTGCTCCTAAGCTCACTTGACAACGCTCGTAGTCAAAGTATTCACCCAGCCCCCTAGGGAAGGTCACCAGTGACTCAAGATACGTCTGAGGCGTGCCCGGTGACCAGTGGATCTCAGACAGTCGAGGGGATGGGGTCCGGTTGTCCCGTGTCGCCAGGCGGTTATGACGCTCCGCCGCTTCCGCTGGGTCCCGATTCTCTGACGTGGAAGTACTTCGGCGACTGGCGAGGACTCCTGCAGGGGCCGTGGGCAGGGTCGATGCAGAACATGCACCCCCAGCTCGGCGCGGCGGTCGAGGAGCATTCGACCTTCTTCCGGGAACGGTGGCCGCGATTGCTCCGGTCGCTGTATCCGATCGGTGGCGTCGTCTTCGACACCGACCGGGCCCCTCGCACCGGAGCAGAGGTCCGCGAGTACCACACCGACATCAAAGGTGTTGACGCTCAAGGCCGCCGCTATCACGCGCTCAATCCGGACGTCTTCTACTGGGCCCACTCCACGTTCTTCGTCGGGACCCTGATCGTGGCGGAACGGCTGTGCGGCGGCGTCACCGAGGCGCAGAAGCGCCAACTCTTCGACGAGCACGTCGAGTGGTACCGGATGTACGGCATGAGCATGCGCCCCGTCCCCAAGACCTGGGAGGAATTTCAGGTCTATTGGGACCACATGTGCGCCAACGTGCTCGAGAACAACTACGCGGCGCGTGCGGTACTGGACCTGACCGAACTGCCCAAGCCTCCGTGGGCCGGCAAGATGCCGGACTGGATGTGGCGGTTGCAGCGAAGGGCGGTGGCGCCCTTCTTCGTCTGGTTCACCGTCGGTCTCTACGACCCATCGGTTCGAGAACTGATGGGCTACACGTGGTCCTGGCGCGACGAATGGCTGCACCGTCGCCTCGGCCAGCTCGTGCACGTGGTGTTCTCGCTGCTGCCCAAGCGCAGGCGCATGCATCCACGCGCACGTGCGGGTTGGGACCGGGCGGCGGGGCGGCTTCCCGTCGATGCTCCGTTGCCGGAGACTCCGGCGCGCAACCTCCCGCCGCTCGACGAGCGCGACAACCCGATGCACTACTGCCCGAAGGTCTGACGTACGTCTAGCGTGGGAGCGGTGGCCGCCCCTGAACTCCTCGGTGGGCGCTACCGGATCAGCGGCGTCCTCGGCCATGGTGGCATGGCCACGGTGTACGACGGATGGGACCTGCGGCTGCGTCGGCCGGTGGCGATCAAGCTGCTGCACCCGGGGCTCAGTGCCAATCCGGAGTTTCGCGATCGGATCGCATTCGAGGCGCGGTCGGCCGCAGCGCTCAACCACCCGAACATCGTCGTGGTCCACGACAGCGGTGAAGACTCCCAACACGGTGGTGCGCCGTACCTGATCATGGAGCGGTTGCCTGGACGGTCACTTCTCGACGCGATCGTCCACGGGCCGCTGGCGCCCGATCAGGTGCGCCGAGTGCTCTCCGACGTGCTCGCCGGATTGGGCGCCGCACATTCGGCAGGGATCCTGCACCGCGACATCAAGCCGGCCAACGTCGTGTTCGGGGCGGCCGGGGAGGCCAAGATCGCAGACTTCGGCGTGGCGAAGAGCGGCGGCAACGATCTGACCCAGATGGGACAGGTGGTTGGCACCGTGGCCTATCTCAGCCCCCAACGGGTCGCCGGTCAGCCCGCCACCCCGCTCGACGACCTGTACGCGGTCGGGGCCATTGGCTACGAGGCACTGACCGGGCGAATGCCGTTCCCGCAGCCCGAGCCTGCGGCCTTGATGCACGCGATCGCGCAGCACGACCTGGCGCCGCTGCTGGCCGTGAGACCCGATGTCGATCCTGCACTGGCGGCCGTCATCGACCGCGCGATGGCGCCGAACCCCGCACATCGCTTCCCACATGCGGAGGCGATGCGGACCGCTCTGCACACGGGGCGACCGCCGACCCGCGTGCTCGCGTTTCCGCTGGCAGGGGCGGCCCCGCCGTTGACCGGTGCGGTGCCGCCACCGCCTCCACCGGGCCGGCGTCGCAGGACGTGGGCCGCGTTCGCGGTCTCAGCGGCCGTGCTGCTTGCACTCGTCCTCGTCGGCGTCGAGTCGATCGGTTCGCGACCGGCCACCCTGGACCCGCCGACGACGTCGACGCCGAGCCTCACGTCAATCGATCCGCCGACGCCGCCGCAGACGGTGACGTCTTCTGCGCCGACGATCGCACAGACGATCCCCGAGCGGCCGGGCAACGGGCACGGCAACGGTGGTCCCAAGAAGCCGAAGCACGGTGGTAACGGCTGAGCGGCACCGTCAACGGGTGCAGAGACCGCCGGCCGTCTCCTCGGCGATGATCTGCTCGAGCGGTTCGCCGAGGTGCTTCGCGAAGTCCTCAGTGGCCTGCATGTACCAGTGGCCGTCGTCGTAGACCATGGTCCTCGAGCGTTCGACGCCGTTCACCTTCATGAGCACGATCGCCTCGTCACCGACGTCCAGTCGCAACCCGGTCACACTGATCGGTGGTCCTGGTTTCTTGCAGGTCTCGTAGAACGTCACGAAGTCGTCCTTGGTGATCCCGTCACGGACGTGCTGTTCCATTTCCTCCCACACGCCCGCGAAGTCGCCCGAGGTAAAGCGGTCGATGTCCTTCTGGGCGGCGGCCGTGGCGGCCGCCAGTGTCTCCGGAACGTCTGTCTGCGCCGGACCCGAACTCGAACCCGAATCCGGGTCCGCGGCGACGCGAACGACGGACGAGCCGGATGCGCCATGTGCGGGGACGCAAGCCGAGCACGCGATGGTCACCAGCAGCAGCGCCAGGAACCCAACGACCGATCTCATGGCGGAAGGGTAAACCGTATGCGGCCGCCATGGTGCCCTATGGCGTCGATAGCACGAACGGGCCACGGGGCACCAGCTGATATCGGTACCGCAGGCTTTAAATCTCGTTGAGCGCGCGAGAAGGGCGCGCCCCATTCCAGCGGCGGTTAGCCAGCGCTCAGATCGGCGGTGTGAAGGCCGTAGGGCACTGCGCTGAGCAGCGTGACCGCGATGGCACCCCCGTCGGGCAGCCTGTACGTGCGACGTTCGCCTGGGCGTGCGCCTGCGATGGCGGCGCCCAATTGGGATTGGATGGGGTAGACCTCGATGTCGGCGAATTCGGCGCCGAGCACGCCGAGCAGGAATGTGTTGGTGTCGCCGGTGGCGTCGTAGCGGATGGTGACGACCATGCCGGGTTCGGCCACCCCGTCGTTGGGTGGGTCATCGCCGACCACGGCGTGGATCAGCAAGTCATGAATCTCTTGCATCCGTCTCTCCCACGCGCGCCGGACGGCGGCGGCGTTTTCGTCGCCATCCCCGTCGGCGACTCCGGCGGAGAACAGAAAGCGCAGCGTGTCCAGTTCCCGGTGCAGCCGCTCGTAGGCCTGCAGCGAGATCCAGACGCGTGGAGTCGTGGTCATGCCAATTCCTTGGTGCGACGCGTCCTCGTCGCGCTCTCCAGCCCGTAGGGCACCGCCTTGAGCAGCGTCACGGGCAGGTCTTTGCCACTGGGGATGGAGTACGTGCGCTGCTCGCCGATGCGCGCGCCTGCGATCGCGCTGCCGAGCGGTGATTGCATGGAGTACACCTCGGTGCCGGTGTCTTCGGCTCCCCGCACGCCAAGGAGGAACGTTTCGACCTCGCCGGTGTCGTCGTAGCGGATGGTCAGCACCATTCCCGGTTCGGCGATGCCGTCATTGGGTGGATCCTCACCGACGACGGCGTGGATCAGCAGCTCTTCAAGCTGGCGGATCCGCGCCTTGCGTGCGGCGTAGTTCGCGACGAGGGTGTCGTCGTATTCCGTCGAGTCGTCGGGAATCTCGATGGTCGGACGCGAACGCAGGGCGGCAAGTTCGGTCCGCAGTCGGCTGTGCGCCTGTGGTGTCATCCACACACGTTCGGTACTGGTCATGTTGGGGTGTCCTTCGGGTAGGCAGAGGTTGTCGTCAGGGGCGGGTCGAAACTGCGCACCGCCCCTGACGACGCGGAGGCCCGTAGCGGGCGGTGGTCGCGCCGGGGTGAAGCCCGGGGTTGAAGAGGTGTCAGCGGCCGCTGCGGCGTGACGGATCGAACTCGCGAAGGGCTTCGGGTTGTTTGCCGGTGGTGATGTATTCGGCCAGGAGCCGACCGGTGACCGGGCCGTGCGCCAGTCCCCACATCCCGTGTCCGCCAGCGACGTAGACGCCTCGTGACATTTCACCGACGAGGGGGCGGCCGTCGGGAGTGACCGGGCGCGGCCCAACCCAGATGTCGGTGCGTTCGGCCCAGCGCACCCCGTCCAGCAGGGGTTTCGCGGAGGCAACGATGGCGCCCACGCGTTCTGGCACTGCCGGTTCGTGTGGGTCGCGGAACTCCATGGTGCCCGAGACGCGCAGGGCGCCTTGGTATGGGGTGCAGGCGACCCGGACGTCGGGCAGGTAGATGGGCCCTGGGATGGGGCGGTCGACTGGCACGGTGAACGAGTAGCCGCGACCGGCCTGAACCGGGACGCGTATCCGGCTCCCCGCCAGCCGCGACAGCCAGGCGCCGGTGGCGATCACTGCGGTGTCGGCGGTCAGCGGCTCCCCGTTGCGCGCGTACACGGTGATGCCGCTGCCCGAGGTCAGTACGTCACTGACTTCCAGCGTGCGCATCGTTGCCCCCCGCGCGAGGACCGCCTCTCCAAGGGCCTTGACGAATCGGCCGGGGTCGATGAAGCGCTGCCCGTTGATGTTGAGTGCGGCGGTGATCGCCGGTGATGCCAGCGGAACTTGTTCGCGCAACGCTTCGCCGGACAGCCCGGTGACGGACATCGTCTGGCCGGCGCTTTCGAGCCGGCGCAGGTCGTCGATCATGCGTTCTGCGGCGTTGGTGGTACGGAACAGCGCGGTGATGGGGGCATCGGTCATGGGCGCGTCGACTCCGTTGCTGGTCAGCACGTCGAAGGCTTCGATGCATTCCTCGTTGAGCGGCACGTTGGCCCGCACGGCCCGCTTCCACGACGATCGGCGGCAGTTCATGGCGAACTGGACCAGGAAGCTGGCAAGCCCGGAGTCGGCGCTCAAGGGGATGTGCAGCGGGGCGGCGGGGTCACGCAGCGAGCGCAGTCCCTCGCGCAGCGCGGCGGGTGAGTTCAACGGGAGCGTGAGTGCCGGTGCGATCCATCCGGCGTTGCCCCAAGAGGCGCCGGCGGCGACGCCGGTGCGGTCGACGATGGTCACCTCGACACCGCGCTCCTGCAGGAACCACGCGGTGGACAAGCCGACGATGCCCGCACCCACCACGATCGCCGATCGCGGCCCACCATCAAGACGCTCGACGCCGACCATCACATGCCTCCATCGCTCAACATTGGTTGTTGACTCCATGGTGGATGGCGTGGTCAGGATCGGTTTGCCGGAATCGGACAACTGGCCGACGCCTAGTTGGCGTGATCCGACAACGGGCCCTGGTGGAGTCGTCGCGTCCGGACCGGCGGGCGGTCAGTGGTCGTCGGTGGCCACGAGTTCGATCATCATCGCGAGCCGCTTGCGGGCGTCGTGCAAGCCCAGATCGGACACCTCCGCCATCTTGCGGAGCCGGTAGCGCACGGTGTTCTCGTGCACGCCAAGTCGGTCACCCGCCGCCACGGGGTCACCCCGCTCCTCCAACCACGCGCGCAGGGTGGCGACGTACTGGCTGGCGTGCTGTTCGTCGTGGCGGCGCAGTTCGAACACCGGGCCGCGAGTAGGGGTGCGCCCGGAGCGGGCGGCGGTGCGTAGCCGTTCCAGCAGGATGTCGTCCCACGATTCGTCGTAGACCGGTGCTGCCCCGCCGTCAGGTGGGCGAGCCTCGTGCAGGGCCAGACACTCGTCGGCCTCCTGGCGCGCCGCCGCAAGCTCAGCCGGGGCCGCGACACCACTGATCCCGGCCAGCACCGTGACCCCCGCGGGAAGCGTGGCCCGCAAATCGGAAATCCACCGTTGCGCCGCCGCAGGCTCTTCACCGGGCAGCACCGTGTAGACCGTGGTCCCCGATAGCGCGCTACGACCCGGCCGCGACCAACCGAATCCCGTCGTGGCCCGTTCGAAGGCCAACAACAGGGGAGCGTGCCGCTCGGCGCCCACGTGCGCGCGAACGGCGATGGCCCGCAACGGCTGTTGCGGCAGTCCGAGTTTGCTGGCCAGGGTTGGTGCGTCCACCGTGCCCTCCAGCAACCGGATGACGAGCTCGGATTCGACCTGGCGTTCCAGGTCTGCGCTCGCGCGGGATCGCAACAGGTGCAGGGCCACCGTGCGCGCACCGTCGGTCAACGCGGCGAGGCTGGACCCGTCCAGTGGCGCCGCGCAGGTGACCCACACGGTGCCAAGCACCTCCCGTCCCGCGCGCGCGGCGACGACCATCCGCCCCGTCATGTGCAGTTCGGTGTCCGCGGCGACGAAGAGCGGTTCGTCGGACGCCGCCAGGTGTGCCGATACCCCTCGAGCGTCGAACAAGGCGCGCAGCCGCTCGGGTGCCTGCCGGTCCAGGATCGTCTCGACCCGCGCCGGGTCGGTGTGCTGCTGCAACCGTGAGTAGGCCAACAGCCGCGAGAGCCGATCCTCAATCGTCACAGCGCTGCCGATCGCGTCTGCCAAGCTGTCGGCCAAGGCGAACAAATCCGTTGGGCCACGCCCAGATTCGGTCTCGCGACCCTCCAACACCAGTCCGTGGACGACTGCGGACAACTCGCTCCAGGACACGGCCGGGTCGACCACCATTATCGCGATCGGCTCGTCCTCACCGACGAAGGTGGTGCCGTCGCGGTCGCGGATCAGCACGGCGACCGCGCGCGCAGCCACCGCCCACCGCACCGCCTCTTCCACCGAATGAGCGCCGATGGCCAGGAGCACGTCACCGACCACCACGCGGCCGTGTGCGTTCTCGTGCATCACCACGGTGCGCAGTTCGGTGGACCGCGGCACCGCACAGAAGCGCAGGCGGACGCCATAGCCCCCCAGCACGTTCACCAGACGGTCCAACGTGACCACGAGCCGCCCCTCATGTCGACCGGATCCACCCAGCGTAACCAGCGGCCGATCGCCGACGGGCGACGCGCGGTTACCGGTCTGGCTGGGTGTCCGCCAGGTGTGGTGCGAGGGCGCGTGCGTCGTCGGGAATCGCTGGTGATTGCAACATCAACGTCTCACCCTCGGGCGCCGAGCCGG
>NZ_JBOGDD010000980.1:0-10347 GCF_050701675.1 Mycobacterium sp.
CGCCACCACCCATCAACTTCGACCCGTACGGCGACTATGGCCTAGCCCTCGGGGGCTTCGGTGGCGGCAGTGGCGTTCATGGCGGCATGCACCGATAGGTGCCGCATCCGTCTTCGAGTGAATGAACACGATAGCGAGCGCTGTCAGAATCGTCACGACTCGGAGGGGCGGGGGGACACGTGCGCGGGACCAACGTCCGGCGTCGCGTCCAAAATGTGGCCACGGAGGAGATTTCGGCCTAGGGGTCGGCGGAGATACCTGCCTGAACTGCGTGTTTCAAATGTGGAGCCTAGGGGATTCGAACCCCTGACATCTGCCTTGCAAAGGCAGCGCTCTACCAACTGAGCTAAGGCCCCTCTACGTGATCAGCTCGGCTGATCGGCGGCCACATGCCAAACCTCGACGCGACTGCGCGATCTCACGATCAGCACACCCGCTACGAGAAGGGCGAGCACTACGAGAAACCTCACAGCGCACCTCTTTCAGTAAGGCAAACCGTGGGCCTGGGAGGACTCGAACCTCCGACCTCTTCGTTATCAGCGAAGCGCTCTAACCACCTGAGCTACAGGCCCGTAATCACATACGGCCGAGGGACGAATCTACCGTAACCACGCCCGTCGTCCCAAACCGCCGGGTTCTCGCGACGTTCAGTCCCTGTCGGCGAGCGTCACCTCGACGCCGCCGACCAGGTCGGTGGTGAGGTTGTAGATGAACGCGCCGCATGTCGCCATGGCCGTGAGCAGGACGATGTTGACCAATCCGATGAGCGTGGCGCCGCCGAAGATGGTTCCGCTCGACACCAGTTCGCCGCTGCCGCTGGCACTGGTGAGCAAGTCGCCCACGTTGCTGTTCAGCTTGCTCCACACGCCCATGCCGCCCAGCACCAGATACAGGAACGCGACGGCGATCATCCACACGAAGAACAGCGCCACGCTGAGCACCAGCGAGACCTTCAGCACGCTCCACGGGTCCACGCGCCGGACCTGCATGCTCGCGCGCACCGGACCCTGCGAACGTGCTGCCTGGGCGCGGGTGGCGGGTGCCGACGGGCGCGCCGACGGCTCAAGAGCAGTCCGTTCGGTCCCCGGCTTGCGGACGGGGCGGGGCGCAGGCCCCGAAAGGTCGGGCAGCTCACTGGCGAACACCTCGGGACGCCCGGAATCGGTGCGGGTGGCCGGCGGGGCGGCATCCGGTTCCCGCTGTGGAGCGGGTTCCCGGGTCGGTGCGGCTTCCCGTGTTGGTCCCTGCACCGGCCCTGACGCCGGTCCACCCGAGATGAACCGGTTAAGCCGGGCATCGGTGCCGGGGGAGTGCCCGGTCGACGTCCCTACCCGCGGCGCGTCCGGGGCCGACGCCTCGCCGGTGCGCGGTGGCCTTGGCCCTGGCCGTGCCGTGCCCCGCTGCCACGGAGGCACGTCGCCGGACGGCGAGCCCCCACCCGGGGGCCCACTGTCGTGGCTACCGTTCGCGCCGTTGGCGCTGCCAGTCCCATCGCTGGTGCGCGGTGGTCCAGGTTCGTTCGGTGAACCCACCTAGGGCTCCTTAGCTCGGGCCGGCTGCCGACGGCCAACGGCATGCCCACATCCGGGGCATCACGTCGCGTCGGTCCCTGCGTCGTCTGCGTCGTCTCCCGCATCCTCGTCGGCATTGCGGGCGACGGCAATCAGTGTGTCGCCATCGCCGAGGTTCATCAACCTCACACCCTTGGTCTGGCGCCCGGCCTTGCGTACCTGACGTGCCCTGGTCCGGATGACGCCGCCACCGGAGGTGATGGCATATAGCTCGGTGTCGTCGTCGACGATCAGTGCTCCGACCAGGGTGCCACGCTTGCGGTCGTACTGGATCGTGAGGATCCCCTTGCCGCCGCGGCCCTGGGCGGTGTACTCCTCGATCGCGGTGCGCTTGGAGTAGCCACCCGAGGTCGCGACCAGAAGGTAGGTGCCTTCGCGGACCACGTTCAGGGACAGCAGCTGGTCCTCTTCGTTGAACCGCATGCCCTGCACGCCGGAGGTTGCCCGCCCCATCGGACGTAGCGCCTCGTCGGTTGCCGAGAACCGGATCGACTGACCCTTGGCCGACACCAGGAGCAGGTCCTCGTTCGCCGAGCACAGCACGGCGCCGACCAGTTCGTCGCCGTCACGCAGGTTGACCGCAACGATGCCGCCCGAGCGGTTGGAGTCGAAGTCCGTCAGCTTGGACTTCTTCACCAGGCCGTTCTTCGTGGCGAGCACCAGGTACGGCGCGTCCTCGTAGCTCTTGATCTGGATCACCTGAGCGATGCGCTCCTCGGGCTGGAAGGCCAGCAGGTTCGCGACGTGCTGGCCGCGCGCGGTACGCGAGGCCTCTGGCAGCTCGTACGCCTTCGCCCGGTAGACCCGACCCTGGGTGGTGAAGAACAGGATCCAGTCATGCGTGGAGCCGACGAAGAAGTGCCGGACGATGTCGTCCTGCTTCAGCCCGGCGCCCTGCACGCCCTTGCCACCGCGCTTCTGGCTGCGGTAGAGATCCGACTTGGTCCGCTTGGCGTAACCCGTCTCGGTGATGGTCACGACGACCTCTTCGCGGGCGATGAGGTCCTCGTCGGCGACGTCACCGTCGGCCGGGATGATCCGGGTGCGCCGGTCGTCGCCGTACTTCTCAACGAGCTCCGCGAGCTCGTCGTGAACGATCGCGCGTTGACGTTCGGGCTTGGCCAGGATGTCCTCGAGGTCGGCGATCTCCGCCTCGATCTTGGCCAGGTCGTCGACGATGCGCTGACGCTCCAGGGCGGCCAAGCGCCGCAACTGCATGTCGAGGATCGCCTGCGCCTGGATGTCGTCGACGTCGAGCAGCTCGATCAGGCCCGCGCGGGCGACGTCGACGTTGGCCGACGCCCGGATCAGCGCGATGACCTCGTCCAGGGCGTCGAGCGCCTTGACCAGTCCGCGCAGAATGTGGGCGCGTTCGTTGGCCTTGCGCAACCGGTAAATGGTGCGGCGCACGATGACGTCCAACTGGTGGACCACATAGAGGCGGATCAGCTGGTCGATCCGCAGCGTGCGGGGCACGCCGTCGACGATGGACAGCATGTTCGCGCCGAAGCTGGTCTGCAGCTGGGTGTGCTTGTAGAGGTTGTTCAGCACCACCTTCGCCACGGCGTCGCGCTTGACCTCGACGACGATGCGCATGCCGACGCGGTCACTGCCCTGGTCCTCGATGTTGGAGATGCCCGCGAGCTTGCCGTCGCGCACCTGGTCCGCGATCGAGGTGATGAAGTTGTCGTGATTCACCTGGTAGGGGAGCTCGGTGATGACCAGCAGCGTGCGGCCCTTGGAGTCCTCCTCCACCTCGACCACACCCCGCATGCGGATGGAACCGCGGCCCGTCGTGTAGGCGTCGTGGATTCCCTGCGAGCCGACGATCAGACCGTAGGTGGGGAAGTCGGGACCCTTCACCCGTTCGGTGACCGCGGCCAGGGTCGCCTCTTCGTCGGCCTCGAAGTTGTCGAGGCACCAGAACACCGCCTCCGCGAGTTCCCTGAGGTTGTGCGGCGGCATGTTGGTGGCCATTCCGACCGCGATGCCGCCGGAGCCGTTGGCCAACAGGTTGGGGAACCTGCTGGGCAGGACGGTGGGCTCTTGGACCCGACCGTCGTAGTTCGGGATGAAATCGACTGTCTCCTCGTCGATTTCACGCAGCATCTCCATGGCCAGCGGCGTGAGACGTGCCTCGGTATACCTCATGGCCGCCGGTGGGTCGTTGCCCGGTGAGCCGAAGTTGCCTTGGCCGTCGACGAGGGGATAGCGCAGCGACCACGGTTGGGCCATCCGCACCAGGGTGTCGTAGATCGACGAGTCGCCGTGCGGGTGATAGTTGCCCATCGTCTCGGCAACGGAGCGTGCGGATTTCGCGTGACCGCGGTCGGGCCGGAAGCCCGAGTCATACATCGCGTACAGCACGCGGCGGTGTACCGGCTTGAGGCCGTCACGGACCTCGGGAAGCGCGCGGCCGACGATGACGCTCATCGCGTAGTCGATGTAGCTGCGCTGCATCTCCTGCTGGATGTCGACCGGTTCGATCCGGTCGGTGGTCACGCCGTCGTCGCCGCCGGGGGGCAGGGTCGTGTCTGTCATATGCTCCTCGCTCGTCTATGAGCAGCTAGGAATGTGGATCGAAGGATCAAACGTCAAGGAAGCGAACGTCTCTGGCGTTGCGGGTGATGAAGCTGCGACGGGCCTCGACGTCCTCGCCCATCAGCACGGAGAACAGTTCGTCGGCCGCGGCGGCGTCGTCGAGCGTGATCCGGCGCAGCACCCGCGCACTCGGATCCATCGTGGTCTCCCACAGTTCCTTCGCGTCCATCTCACCGAGACCCTTGTAGCGCTGGATGCCGTCTTCGGCATTGATCCTTCGACCGGCTGCCTTACCCGCCTCCAGCAGTCCGTCACGCTCGCGATCCGAGTAGGCGAACTCGGGTTCGCTGCGCTGCCACTTCAGCTTGTACAGCGGCGGCTGCGCGAGGAAGACGTGCCCATTCTCGATGAGCGGCTTCATGAATCGGAACAACAGCGTCAACAGCAGCGTCGAGATGTGCTGACCGTCGACGTCGGCGTCGGCCATCAGCACGATCTTGTGATAGCGCAGCTTGTCCAGGTCGAACTCGTCGTGGATACCGGTGCCGAGCGCGGTGATGATGGCCTGGACTTCGGTGTTCTTGAGAACCCGGTCGATGCGTGCCTTCTCGACGTTGATGATCTTCCCGCGCAGGGGCAGGATCGCCTGATACATCGAGTCGCGGCCGCTCTTCGCCGAGCCGCCGGCTGAGTCACCCTCCACCACATAGACTTCCGACAGCCGCGGGTCGGTGGAGCGGCAGTCGGCCAGCTTACCGGGCAGCCCACCGATGTCCGTTGCGCTCTTGCGCCGCACCAACTCTCGCGCCTTGCGGGCCGCCATCCGCGCCTGCGCGGACTGAACGGCCTTGTTCAAGACGGTTTTCGCCTCGGCCGGGTTGGCCTCGAACCAGTGGCTGAGCTGCTCGTTACAGATCTTCTGTACGAACGACTTCACCTCGGTGTTGCCGAGCTTGGTCTTGGTCTGGCCCTCGAACTGCGGATCGGCGACCTTCACCGAGATCACCGCGGCCAACCCCTCGCGGATGTCGTCGCCGGTGAGGTTGGCGTCCTTTTCCTTCAGCAGCTTCTTGTCCCTGGCGTACTTGTTGACCACCGTGGTCAACGCGCTCCGGAAGCCCTCCTCGTGCGTGCCGCCCTCGTGGGTGTTGATGGTGTTCGCGAAGGTGTGCACCGACTCGGAATAGCCGGCGTTCCACTGCATGGCGATTTCGACCTCGTGGCCGGGGCCCTTGCCGTCGAAGTCGATGATGCTCTGCTGGATCGCGGTCTTCGTGCGGTTGATGTGCTTGACGTAGTCGACCAGGCCGCCCGGGTAGTGAAAGGTGCGGTGCTTTATCTTGTGCGGGCCCTTGGCCTCTGCCTCTTTCTCGTCCGCGGACTTCGGCGCTTCCGCCATGTCGCTCACGACGTCGTCGACGACGTCCTCGTTCGTGACGCGTTCGTCGATCAGGTCGATGGTCAGCCCCTTGTTCAGGAACGCCATTTCCTGCAGGCGACGCGCTACGGTCTCGAAGTCATAGACCGTGGTCTCGAAGATGTCGGAGTCCGCCCAGAACCTGACCGTCGTGCCCGTCTTCTTGGACGTGCCGCCCTGCTTCAACGTGCCGGGAACCGAGCGGTCGTAGTGTTGGAACCACTCGTGACCGTCCCGCAGGATCGTGACCTCGAGACGGCTGGACAGGGCATTCACCACCGAAACGCCCACGCCGTGCAACCCACCACTGACGGTGTAGCCACTGTTCTCGCCGCCGAACTTGCCGCCAGCGTGCAGTTGCGTCATGACCACGTCGACGGTCGGAACCCCGGTGGCGTGCATGGCGACGGGGATGCCACGGCCGTCGTCGGTGACCTGAACGCTGCCGTCACCGAGGATCTTGACGTCGACCTTGGTGGCATATCCCGCCATCGCCTCGTCGATCGCGTTGTCCACGACCTCCCAAACGAGGTGGTGCAGACCTCGCTCACCCGTGGAACCGATGTACATGCCCGGCCGTTTCCTGACCGCCTCGAGACCCTCCAGAACGGTGATCGATTCGGCGCCGTACTCCTTGGGAGAACTCTTCTTCTGGGCAGGCACGTTGGACGCGTCTCCTTGGTCTTGAGGGCAGGGGTTGCCGGCTAGGGGTTCGAGGGCCCCCGCGAGTCTCGGATCAGTCTACCGTTACCCACCGTCAGGACTGACTCTGAGGCGGCGTTTCTGTGTACCTAATCGAGCCGTGCACGGAATTTCTCGGCCAACGGTGCGTCCCGACGACCGATCAGCCCGTCGCAACTGTTGTCGGCGTCCTCAGATGCAGGGCCGAGGACCTCACCCGTAGGTGTCGCGCGGGCCGCGTCCCGGCACGTTGTACTTACCCTTGCGCCACGTCGGAGCCGCCGGACCGACGATCTTCACACTGGTGACGACGCCGTCACCCACGGCCGCGGCGATCTTGGCCAGAATCTGCGACTGAACAAGGCGCAGTTGGGTCGCCCACGCCGTCGACTCGGCCTCCACCGTCAATACCCCGTCACGCAGCGCGGACGGGTTGGCGTGCTCGGCGATCTGATCACCCACGACGGTGGCCCACTGTCCGAATACCGACCCCTCCGCGACGCGGGACGACCATCCGCGACTCTTCGCCAACTCGGAGGTAGCGCTCCCGAGCGGCTGCGGATCGCGGGCATCCGGCCCTGGCCCCGACCACTTCCGGCGCGATCCGCGCACGGGAGCGCGGTTCACCGACGACGTTCGACCACGGCCCACGTCCTTGCCCTGGCTGCGGGCGGCGCCGCGCGCCTCTTCCAGCGTGCGCCTGACCAGATCCATGCCCTTTAGATGAGCGAGGTGCGCCGGAGGTTCCATCGGTTCTCCATCCGTGGAGTCGGTCATTCGATCACCTCTGAGAGTCGACCGGAATCATCGTCACGCATACCGATCTCCATTCTGCGCGCATCCCAGTCCTGTGGGATGTCCTCCTTGACCGCGGCCGTCACCAAAACCTGTTCGGCGGACGCCGCCACCTCGACCAGCGCCCGCCGACGTGCGTTGTCGAGTTCGGCGAACACGTCGTCGAGGAGCAGCACCGGATCACTTCCATCGGACCGGAGAAGTTCGTAGGCGGCCAGTCTCAGGGACAGCGCCATCGACCACGACTCCCCGTGACTGGCGAACCCCTTGGCCAGCTGATCACCGAGTCGTAGTTCGAAGTCGTCGCGGTGAGGCCCCACTAGACAGACCCCCCGCTCGATTTCGGTGGAGCGCTTGCGAGCCAGTTCATCGAGTAGTGCCACCTCGAAGACCTCGGTGCTCGACGCGCCGGTGGCCGCCTCTGCCTCGACGGCGTCGACCGAACTGCGGTAACGCACCGACGCGGGACGCGACGCCGGAGCCAACAGCTGGTAGGCCTTCGCGATCTCGGGAGCCAGCAGACCCATCAGCTCGACCCGCGCGGCGATCAACTTGGCGCCGTGGCTGGCAAGGTGCCCGTCCCACACGTCGAGCGTCTCCAGGGCGCCGGTATCGCCGCGAAAGCGGGCGCCCGCAGCGCTTTTCAGTAGGGCCGCACGTTGTCGCAATACCTTGTCGTAGTCCGCGCGGATACCTGCCACCACGGGGCGGCGGGTGGTCGCGAGCTCGTCGAGATAGCGCCGCCGTTCACCGGGCTCACCGCGGACGAGCGCCAGATCCTCCGGCGCGAACAGCACCGCACGCAACGCCCCGAGGATCTCGCGGGCGCTGCGCACGGGGGAGCGGTTCAGTCTCGCCTTGTTGGCCCGCCCCGCGGTGATCTCGAGGTCGACGGCCAACTCGCGGCCCTCGTTGACGACGATCGTCGACACGATCGCACGCTCGGCGCCCGCCCGGATCAGGGGCCCGTCCGAGCCCACCCGGTGTGAGCCGAGCGTCGAGGAATACCACAGCGCCTCAACCAGATTCGTCTTGCCGAAACCGTTCGGTCCGACGAACACCGTGCGTCCGGGCTGTAGTTCCAACTCGAGACGTGACCAGGAGCGAAAGTCGGTCAGTGTCAGTTGACGTACGTACACCGATCAGCCCCGCGTCACTTCATCGCCGTGCCCTGGATCAACCAGACTCACTAATCCTCTGCACCGCATGCCCACCGAACTGATTGCGAAGCGCGGCCACGGCCTTCATCGTCGGCGAATCATCCTGTCGTGAAAGGAATCTCGCGAACAGTGCTGCAGCGATGGCCGGGACCGGCACGCGCAGACGGATGGCCTCCTCCACGGTCCAGCGACCTTCGCCTGAATCATCGGTGTAACCCCTGATCTCGGCGAGTTGAGGATCTTCCTTGAGTGCCTTGGCCAGCAACGTCTGCAGCCACGACCGCACCACGGTGCCATTGGTCCACGCCTGATAGACGGCCTGCGGACTCTTGATCAGATCCTCAGCGGCCAGCATCTCGTAGCCCTCGCCGTAGGCGGTCATCATCGCGTACTCGACTCCGTTGTGAACCATCTTGGCGAAGTGTCCCGCGCCCACCGGGCCTGCGTGGACGAAGCCGTCCTCCTGTGGCCCCGGCGGCCGCAGCGTGTCGAAGACGGGCAACACCTTGGCGACGTCGGCGTCACTGCCGCCGACCATCAGTCCGTAGCCTTCGGTCAGACCCCAGATGCCGCCAGAGACACCTGCGTCGACGAAGCCAATTCCCTTCTCCGCCAACAGCGCAGCGTGGGGAGCATCCTCCGTGTATCGCGAGTTGCCGCCATCGACCACCAAGTCCCCGGAACCGAGCACCTTCGCGAGGCCTTTGATCGTGGTACTGGTGACCTCACCAGAGGGCACCATTACCCACACCACCCTTGGCGCCGAGAGCGCCGCGGCGAGGCCGGCGAGATCCGGGACGTCGGTCACCTCGGGGCGAGGATCGTATCCGATTACTTCGTGCCCACCCTGACGCAGGCGTTCACGCATGTTGAAGCCCATTTTTCCGAGACCGACCAACCCGAGTTGCATGTGCGCCTCTTTCGTGGAGATAAGGCCGGTCAGCCTGGGAGGCGCACCGGCATCAACAGGTACACGTACTCCGTCTGGGCAGCCGGGAAGGGACCGCTGGAACCGACGTACGCATGATCATCATCACCCGCCGGCCGCAACACCGCGGGACGACTGGATGTCGTAAAGCCGAACGTCACCTTCGGAGAGTGCAGCGAGCCAAGGCCATCGGTCAGGTACGTCGGGTTGAAGGCGATGGTCAGAGGTTCACCGAAGAACTCGACGGGAAGATCTTCCTCGGCACGCCCCACCGCGTCCTCGCCGCCGGCGGACAGTCGCAGCGAGTCCTCGGAGAACTCCATGCGAACCTGTGCGCCACGGTCGGCGACGAGAGCCACGCGCTTGATGGCCTCGGTGAGCTCCGCGACGCCGATGGTCGCGACCGCCGTGTGCTCGGCGGGCAGCAACTGACGGAACTTCGGGAACTCCGCGTCGAGCAGCCGACTCGTCGTGCGCTTGCCGTTGCTGCGAATTCCGAGCAGTCCGTCCTTGCCGACCGCTGCGCCCGCACCGAGTGACAGATGTACGTCGGCTCCGTCGGTGCCCGCCCTCGCTGCCTCGGCGAGTGTCTTCGCCGGAACCAGCACGGCCGCTTCGATGTCTGCGGATTCGATGGACCAGGTCAGTTCGCGCACCGCGAGACGGAACCGGTCGGTGGCGGCCAGGACGACCTTCTCACCGGAGATCTCCACGCGGATGCCGGTCAGCATCGGCAGCGTGTCGTCCCGGCCCGCCGCGATGGCCACCTGGCCGATGGCCTGTCCGAACAGCTCAGATGACACGACACCGGTCTCCTCCGGCAGCGAGGGCAGCGTCGGATAGTCCTCGACTGCCATCGTCGGCAGGGAGAAACGCGCGCTGCCGCAGCTCAACAACACCCGGGTGCCCTCGACACTGACGTCCACCGGTTTGGCCGGTAACGACTTCGTGATGTCGGAAAGCAACCGCCCAGAGACGAGAACACTTCCGGGAGAGGCGATTTCGGCCGCAACGCGCACTTCGGCCGACACTTCGTAGTCGTAACCGGAGATGGTCAGCCCGTCATCGGAGCCGGTCAGCAGGACGCCGGAGAGAACCGGCACCGTCGGCCTGGTCGGCAGAATGCGGGCAACCCATGCCACGGCGTCGGCGAAGTCCTCCCGCACCAGGCGGAACTTCAAATCGGTACTAATCGTCGTCGTCGCCACGTCCATAGCGTCCCTTCGGTGAAACCCCAGCTACAAGCACTAGCAG
>NZ_JBOGDD010000981.1:0-6306 GCF_050701675.1 Mycobacterium sp.
GGTTACGGGGATGAGGGAGTGTACGGGGGTGGCGAAAACCGCGGCATGCCCACGCCCGGTCTTGACCGGATGGCCGAAGAAGGCATGCAGTTCCTGTCGTTCTACGCGCAGCCGAGTTGCACACCGGGGCGCGCAGCGATACTCACCGGACGCATCCCGAATCGCAGCGGCATGACGACCGTGGCCTTCCAAGGCCAGGGCGGCGGGCTGCCGGCCGCAGAGTGGACTCTGGCGTCGGTGGTCAAGACAGCTGGCTACAAAACATTCTTCACCGGCAAATGGCACCTCGGAGAATCTGACTATGCGTTGCCCAACGCGCACGGCTACGACGAGATGCGACACTGCGGGCTATATCACCTGAATGCCTACACCTACGCCGACCCGGAGTGGTTCCCGGACATGGACGCCGAACTCCGCGAAATGTTCCAGCAAGTAACCCAGGGCGCGCTATCGGGCAAGGCGGGCGAGCAGGCGACCGAGGACTTCAAGGTCAACGGCCAGTACGTCAATACACCGGACGAGGGGCTGGTGGGCATTCCGTTCTACGACGAGTACGTCGAGAAGGACGCACTGGAGTTCCTCGACGAGAACGCGGCCTCGGAAACCCCGTTCTTTCTGCACGTCAACTTCATGAAAGTGCACCAGCCGAACATGCCGCACCCGGATTTCAAGGGTAAGTCGCTGTCGAAATCGAAGTACGCGGATTCCATCGTGGAGAACGACACCCGCATCGACCGCATCATGGACAAGATCCGATCGCTCGGGCTCGCCGAGAACACGTACGTGTTCTGGACGACCGATAACGGCGCCTGGCAGGACGTCTACCCCGACGCGGGCTACACGCCGTTCCGTGGCACCAAGGGCACCGTTCGCGAGGGCGGCAACCGCGTTCCTGCCATCGCGTGGGGCCCGGGCATCAAAGCCGGGTCGCGCAACTCCGATATCGTCGGCGGCCTCGATTACATGGCGACGTTCGCGGCGCTGGCCGGCGTGCCGTTGCCGGAGAACGACCGTGAAGGTGAGCCCATCGTCTTCGACAGTTATGACATGTCACCGGTGCTGTTGGGGACCGGCAAGTCCGAGCGCAAGTCCTGGTTCTACTTCAGTGAGAACGAACTGACCCCCGGCGCCGTGCGCGTCGGACACTACAAGGCTGTCTTCAATCTGCGCGGTGATGACGGTGCCAGCACCGGAGGGCTTGCGGTGGACACCAACCTCGGCTGGAAAGGTGCGCAAGCGTACGTTGCGACCGTCCCCCAGATCTTCGATCTCTGGCAGGATCCGCAGGAACGCTACGACATCTTCATGAACAACTACACCGAACACACCTGGACACTCGTGACCATCAACGAGGCCATCAAGGAACTCATGCAGACTTACCTGAAGTACCCTCCCCGCAAACTCCAGAGCGAGGGCTACGCGGGTCCGATCACCGTCACGCAGTACCAGCGATTCCAATTCCTCAGAGAGTCACTCGCCGCCGAGGGGTTGAACATCGGGCTGCCCACGGGCAACTGAATGCACGCCAATCAACGAAGGCAGGGTGACGACATGCCCGACACATCAGGGGTCGACAGGCTCACGGTCAACCGGGTCGGGTGAGCGTGGCCGAGTTGGACAGCTGGAACGAAGGGACCACGAAGTCGGCGATCGTCGACTTCGTAAGACGTGTCACCACCGCGGGGCCCGACTTCGTCGAACCCGAGGCCCGCGTCGCGGTCTTCGACAACGACGGCACACTGTGGTGCGAGAAACCCATGTACATCCAGCTCGACTTCATCGTCCGCCGGTTGGTCGAAAAGGCCGAAACCGACGACACACTCGCAGCGCAGCAACCCTACCGGGCGGCGGTCGCCGGTGACCTGAACTGGTTCGGCGCGGCCATCACCAAGCACTACCAGGGTGACGACACCGATCTGAAAGTCCTTGCCGGCGCGGTGATGTCATTGCACGAGTCGATGGCCGTCGAGGACCACGCTTCGCTGGTGGATACGTTCTTCGCCAGTGCTATTCATCCGAGCTTGGGCCGGCCTTACCTGACGTGTGTGTACGTGCCGATGGTGGAGTTGCTGCGGTACCTGGAAGCACACGGTTTCACTTGCTACATCGCCTCGGGCGGTGGGCGCGATTTCATGCGTCCGGTGACCGCGTCCATCTACGGCATTCCGCCAGAGCGCGTCATCGGCAGCTCCCAAGGTCTGAAGTTCGACGGCCGTGACGGCCACGGCGATCTGTTGATCCAGCCAGCACTCGATGTGTTCGACGACGGCCCGGAGAAGCCGGTGCGGATCTGGAATCGCATCGGCCGTCGTCCGATCCTGTCCGCGGGCAACTCCAACGGCGACGACGAGATGCTGATGTACTGCGGTCGCGCCGGCGAGGCCGCGTTGCGGCTGTTGATCCTGCACGACGATGCCGAACGGGAATTCGACTACACCGCAGGAGCCGAACGCGCCCTCGAGCATGCCGGCGCGTATGGGTGGAGCGTGGTCAGCATGAAGAATGACTGGGCGCAGATCTTTGACTGACGTGCCCGCCGAAACAGCGCTGGCCGTGCAGGAGTCCCGCGGCATGGTGTGGATCCCCGCCCAGACCACCGTGGTGGGTTCTGACGTTCACTATCCCGAGGAGGGTCCGGCCCGCGAGGTCACCGTGGACGGGTTCTGGATGCACCAGCATCAGGTGACCAATGCGCAGTTCGCCGAGTTCGTCGACGCCACCGGCTATGTCACGGTCGCTGAGCGCCCACTGGACCCCGCCGTCTATCCCGGCGCGCCACCGGAGAACCCGCAGCCGGGCTCGTTGGTGTTCCAGCGCACCACCGGACCCGTCGATCTCAGGGACGTCAGCCAGTGGTGGAGGTGGACTTCAGGCGCCTGCTGGAACCATCCGCGCGGGCCGCGCTCGTCCCTGGGCAACCGTGAGGACCATCCTGTGGTGCATATCGCGTTCGAGGACGCCGCAGCTTATGCACAATGGGTCGGCTACCAACTTCCGACCGAGGCAGAGTGGGAGGTCGCCGCCCGCGGCGGTCTCTCCCACGCCGCCTACGTTTGGGGCGACGAGCCGGAACAGCCGGGGCGACCGCTGGCCAACTACTGGCACGGGGAATTCCCCTATCTGCCTGATACGGGCTATGGACAGAGCACGCCGGTCGGCAGCTTTGCCGCGAACGGCTACGGACTTTACGACATGGCAGGAAACGCGTGGGAGTGGACGACCGACTGGTACGGCTCCGATCGTGACGATCAACCCTGTTGTGGCGCAGACACTTACGATCCGAACCAGCCGAAATTCCAGATTCCACGCAAGGTGGTCAAAGGCGGCTCATTCCTGTGCGCCGACAGCTACTGCATGCGGTACCGCCCCGCGGCGCGTCGCCCACAGCAGGTCGACACCGGCACTAGCCACATTGGCTTTCGCTGTATCACCCGTTCGGGATCCACTGCTCTCTGCGACGAATTGCCTCGTTGATGGCACCGAATACGCGGTCGTCTGCCAGCACGCTCCCGTCGTCGCCCAGGCCATCGGTCAGCACACTCGCCCGGACGCGAATCCAGTGACAGAAAGAGGACGCAATGCCAGGCTTAGGTGAACTTGCGTTGGGTGCCGCTCCTATTGCCGGCGGTGCGTTGTTCGGCATAGCGGCGGGCACTCTGAAACCTCCAGATGTTCGCGCGGCGATCACCAAGGATCTAGACCTCCTAGACCGACTACCTGCAGAGGAAACCGAACGGCGAGAACGGTTGCAGGAAAGCATCGGTCACCGCATCGATGACTTGCTCACTGCAGCCGAGAAGAGCCGAGATCTAAGGCGGGCGGCCACCTCATACGAAGGCAACTGGCGCGACATCGTGGTGTTCGTGTGCGCCGTACTGTTCACCATCGTGTGGTGGAATGTCAGCCACCAACGCGCCAACTGGCTGCTGATGTTCATCGTGATGATTGCGGTGTCGGCGCTCGCCGGCTACTACGCAGCCCGCGGCATCGTTCGGGCCCTCCGACACCTGGATCGCGACCGCCAATCAAGCTAGCAACAGCGATGGAAGCAGACGCGCGGGAAACGACGGCATCAAAGACGCACTACTGACACGAATTCCCTCGCCTGAATGGAGCTTGACACGTTCAGTGGAGGAAACCGTCCCACTTCGGCTCGTAGGACCACACGCCTGGGTCGTCGGGCACCGTGGCAGCCGCCTTGGCGAGCATCGGTTCGACCGGCGGCTGTACGGGGAGGTCCACACTGTCCATGCTCACGTAGACCGCCCACGCCAAGCGATGTCATCGCGGTGTTTGATGAGTTGATGCAGTTGCCCGTCATGCCGCCGGTCTCGCCAATGCTGGCGAAGTCGGTGCCGGAGATTCCACCCGGCGCCTGGTATGAGCCCAAGTGGGACGGCATTCGATCGATCTGCTTCCGCGACGGCGACGAAGGCGAGCTGGGCAGCCGCAACGAACGCCCGCTGACGCGCTACTCTCCGAGTTCGAGAGTGCGAAATATCAACTGGGTGAACAGCTTTACGAGAGTCTAGGCATCGCACTCGATGACCTGGATAGTAGGCGAAAGGCCGTGCGGCTCAGCTGGACTTTCTACAACGCGCCGCTGGCAGGCATCGTCTGTATGAATCGCGAACTCCACCACGTCGACAGTCTCGGCGTCGGAATGTTTCTACAGACGCTGCTTCTCGGTCTGACCGCCCGTGGCTTGGGTACCTTCGTGCAGATGTTGATCGCGGGATTTCCCGACGTCGTCCGCGCGGCCCTAGGCATTCCCGACCGGTTTGAGGTTCTCTGCGGGCTTGCCATCGGCTATCCCGTCGAGGATCTCCCCGCCAACAATCTTGACGTCCCGCGTAAGTCGATTGACGAGAGCGTGGTGTACCTCGACCGATAGGGGTGACGCCTCCGACTGTGGGTGTCGTTGCGCGGTGATCCCAGGCGCTCGCGCACTCCATGTGCTCGGCCCGATCCAAACGGTGGCATATTGCCGTAGCGCGTCTTGATCTGATCGGCGGGCACTCGGTAGGTTTCGTGCCAAATGCCGATGTTCCCGCTGCCGGCCGCGTGCTGATTGAATGCCGCCCATGCGGGAGCACGCGCAAGCGCAGTGTCCTTTGCGAATCGACCGAGGTCTTCGACACTCCGCCAGTAATGCACGACGATTACGTCCCTGCCCATGCAAAACGTGCGGGCATCTAGCAACCCCAACTCCGGCTTCTTCGCAAGCTGAACCAGCAGGCGCGGCATCGCGACGATCGCCGGGAACCAGCTACGGACGTGGCCCGCACCAACCTGTTCGCTCGTCGACGGATCCTCGAGCGTGTCGCTGCTGGGTGGCCACCCGCGCATGTCGCTGAACAGCCGGGTATTTCGCGGTCAACGGTGTACAAATGGCTGCGCCGATATGACGAAGGCGGCGAGGAGGCGTTGGCCAATCGCAGCTCTCGGCCGATCTGAATGCCGCAGCGCACCAGTAAGCGGATCGAACACAAAGTGCTGGCAGCTCGGCGACACCGCAAGCGCGGCGCCGTGGTGCTCGCCGCCGAACCGGGTCTCAATCCCTCGACAGTCGGACGGATCCTGGCACGCCACGAGGTGCCGCACCTGTCGTGGATCGACCCGATCACCGGCCAGGCGGTGCGCACATCGCGGCGCAGCCCCAACCGCGGCGAACACCGCACAACCGGATCGCTGGTCCATGTCGACGTCAAAAGCTTGACCGCATCCCCACCGGTGGCGGATGGCGGCTGCACGGCCGCGACGCCGCGGTCTCAGTTGCCAACAGGCACAAGAAGATCAGGATCGGCTACGACTACGTCCACACCGCCATCGATGACTACACCCGGTTGGCTTACACCGAAGTACTGCTCGACGAGAAGGACCTGACCTGCGCTGAGTTCCTGCACCGTGCGTTGGCCTGGATCGCCGACCACGGTGTGCGGGTGCGGCGTCTACTCACCGACAACGCACTGGTCTACCGGCGCGGCACGAACTGGGGCTGGGTGTGCTCAGCCTGACAGCTCAAACGCCGATCCATCAGACCTGGCTGCCCTTGGACCAACGGCAAGGCCGAACGCTTCAATCCGACCCTGCTCAACGAATGGGCCTACGCCCGGGCATGGACGTCCAACAGCATGCGCACACGCGGCCTTGACCGATTCCTACACCGGTACAACACTCAACGAGGCCACTCCGCCCTCGGCGGACGACCACCCGTCAGCGAGCTCGCCGCCTGACAACACCGCCTCAGGTCACGACCACTAGCCGCTCCGCGAACCCCCCCCCGGCGGGGGTGAGGTTCCCTTC
>NZ_JBOGDD010000982.1:0-25244 GCF_050701675.1 Mycobacterium sp.
GCTCCGGCCCGGGCCGTGGGTGGGTTCGTCGAGATGTCCCTGGACACCTTCATCAAGATCTTCCGCAGGCCCTTCCAGTTTCGCGAGTTCCTCGAACAGACCTGGATGATCGCCCGCGTCTCCCTGATCCCGACGCTTCTGGTCGCCATCCCCTTCACGGTCCTGGTCTCGTTCACGCTCAACATCCTGCTGCGCGAGCTCGGCGCCGCCGACCTGTCGGGCGCGGGCACTGCGTTCGGCACCATCACCCAGCTCGGCCCGGTGGTGACGGTGCTCGTCGTCGCCGGTGCAGGCGCGACGGCGATCTGCGCCGACCTCGGCGCCCGCACCATCCGCGAGGAGATCGACGCGATGCGGGTGCTCGGCATCGATCCGATCCAGCGGCTGGTGGTTCCGCGGGTGCTCGCGTCGACGGTGGTGGCGCTGCTGCTCAACGGGTTGGTCTGTGCGATCGGCATCACGGGCGGCTACGTCTTCTCCGTCTATCTTCAGGGCGTCAACCCTGGCGCCTTCATCAACGGCCTTACCGTGCTCACCGGCCTCGGTGAGCTGGTGCTCGCCGAGGTGAAGGCGCTGATGTTCGGCGTCGTCGCCGGCCTGGTGGGCTGCTATCGCGGATTGACCGTCAAGGGCGGGCCCAAGGGCGTTGGCGTCGCCGTGAACGAGACCGTCGTCTATGCATTCATCGGGCTCTTCGTGATCAACGTCATCATGACGGCAATCGGAGTGAGAGTGCTGGCACGATGAGCGCTTGCGAAAAAAGAAGCCAGTCATGAGTTACGACGCGACACTGCGCCTGCGGCGGTTCTTCCGCGGCGTGCCGAAGGCCGTTGACGTCATCGGTGAGCAGGCCCTCTTCTACGGCGAATCGATCCGCTACATCCCCAACGCCCTGACCCGCTACCGCAAGGAGACCATTCGCCTCATCGCCGAGATGACCATGGGTGCAGGTGCCCTGGTGATGATCGGCGGCACGGTCGGGGTGGCTGCGTTCCTGACGCTGGCTTCCGGTGGTGTCATTGCGGTGCAGGGCTATTCGTCACTCGGCAACATCGGCATCGAGGCACTGACCGGCTTCCTGTCCGCGTTCCTCAACGTTCGCATCGTCGCCCCCGTCATCGCGGGAATCGCGTTGGCGGCGACGATCGGCGCAGGGACCACGGCACAGCTGGGCGCCATGCGCGTCGCCGAGGAGATCGACGCCGTTGAGGCGATGGCCGTGCACTCGGTGTCCTACCTGGTGTCGACGCGGATCATCGCCGGGCTGATCGCGATCGTGCCGTTGTACTCGCTGTCGGTGCTGGCGGCATTCTTCGCCGCGCGGTTCACCACCGTCTTCATCAACGGGCAGTCGGCAGGGCTGTACGACCACTACTTCAACACGTTCCTGGTGCCGACCGACCTGCTGTGGTCCTTCCTGCAGGCCATCGTCATGTCCGTAGCCGTGATGTTGGTGCACACGTACTACGGCTACAACGCCTCCGGCGGCCCAGTGGGTGTCGGCATCGCCGTCGGACAGGCCGTGCGCACCTCCCTGATCGTGGTGGTCACCATCACGCTCTTCATCTCCCTGGCCGTCTACGGCGCGTCGGGCAACTTCAACCTCTCCGGATAGGCGGATCAAGAGATGGGTGACGCCAAGCGCAGCCACGTGAGGATCGCCGCCGCGATCCTCGTGGCCGTCGTGCTGGCGGCCGCCGTCTTCACCTACCTCTCGTACAACGCGGCGTTCACGCCCACCGAGCCCGTGACGGTGACGGCGCCAAGGGCAGGCCTGGTGATGGAGACCGACGCGAAGGTGAAGTACCGCGGAATCCAGATCGGCAGGGTCGAATCCATCGACTACACGGGCGATCAGGCCAAGCTGACGCTCGCGATCGATAGCAGCGAACTGCGCTACGTCCCGTCGAATGCGAAGGTGCGCATCGCAGGCACCACGGTCTTCGGCGCCAAGTCGGTGGAGTTCCTGGAGCCCGCGGAGCCGAAGGGCGGCTCGTTGCGCTCCGGCACCCAGGTGCATGCCGCCGACGTGCAACTCGAGGTGAACACCCTCTTCGAGACCCTGACCAACACCCTGCAGAAGGTCGACCCGATCAGCCTCAATGCCACCCTCTCGGCAGTCGGTGAAGGGCTGCGGGGCCATGGCGACGATCTCGGCGCGACGCTCGCGGGGCTGAATTACTATCTGCAGCAATTCAATCCGAAGCTACCCGCTCTGCAACAGGTGTTCCAGAAGACGGCCGCGGTTGGCAACGTCTACGCCGACGCCGCCCCCGACCTGGTGACGGTGTTCGACAACGCGCCAACGATCAGCAAGACCGTCGTCGACCAACAGGACAACCTCAACGCCACGCTGCTGGCCGCCACCGGTCTGGCCAACAACGGCACCGCCACGCTGCAGCCCGCGGCCGACGACCTCATCGCCGCGATTCAGCGGCTGCGCGCGCCGCTGAAGGTCCTCGGTGACTACTCGCCCGAGCTCGGCTGCATCTTCACGGGCACGAAGAAGGCACTCGACACGTTCGCGCCCGTCATCGGTGGTGTGCGGCCCGGCCTCTTCGTGGCATCGAACTTCCTGCCAGGCGCCCCTGGGTACACCTATCCGGAGAGCCTGCCCATCGTCAACGCATCCGGCGGCCCCAACTGTCGCGGGCTGCCGAACGTGCCGAGCAAGCAGTACGGCGGGTCGTGGTATCACACGCCGTTCCTGGTCACCGACAATGCCTACATCCCGTACCAGCCGAACACCGAGCTGCAGTTCGACGCTCCGTCGACGTTGCAGTTCCTTTTCCATGGCGCCTACGCGGAAAGGGATGACTTCTAGTGAAGAACGATCGGACGCTGATCAAGGTCAGCATCTTCACCGTGGTCATGCTCCTGGTGGCCGCCGGTTTGATCGTCGTGTTCGGCCAGTTCCGCTTCGCCGCCGGCAACACCTTTCACGCCACCTTCGCCGAGGCGTCCCGTCTCAAGGCGGGTCAGGACGTGAGGATCGCCGGGGTGCCCGTCGGCTCGGTGAAGCGCGTCGAGCTCAACCCCGACAACACCGTCGACGTGACGTTCGACGTCAGCAACCGCTATCAGCTGTACACCTCGACGAGGGCTCTGGTGCGTTACCAGAACCTCGTCGGCGACCGGTACCTCGAGATCGCCTCGGGGCCAGGCGATTTGCGCAAGCTGCCGGCGGGCGGCACCATCGCCAAGGAGAACACCCAGCCCGCGCTCGACCTCGACGCGCTGCTCGGCGGATTGCGTCCGGTGCTCAAGGGTCTCGACGGCAACAAGCTCAACGAGGTCAGTAATGCGGTCATCGAACTGCTGCAGGGGCAGGGCGGCTCGTTGTCGACGCTGCTCGCGACCACGTCGTCGTTCTCGCAGGGCCTGGCGGCCCGCGATCAGCTGATCGGCGACACGATCAACAATCTGAACGCCGTGCTCGGCACGGTCGATCAGAAGGGTGCGCAGTTCGACGCCAGTGTCGATCAGCTGCAGCAATTGATCACCGGACTCGCGCAGAACCGCGACCCGATCGCAGGCGCCATCCCGCCACTGGCGTCGGCGACCACTGACCTGACCCAACTGTTGCAGCAGAGCCGACGCCCGGTGCAGGGGGTCATCGAGAACCTCCGGCCCTTCGCGCAGCGGATGGACGAGCGCAAGGCCGACGTCAACAAGGTCATCGAGCCGCTCGCGGAGAACTACCTGCGGCTCAACGCACTTGGCGCATACGGTTCGTTCTTCAACATCTACTACTGCTCGATTCGCCTGAAGATCAACGGCCCTGCGGGCAGCGACCTCCTGATCCCGTTCGGTGGCCCACCCGATCCGTCGAAGGGAAGGTGCTCGGAGAATGGCTAGGGCCGGCGAAAGCAATCCCACCCGCACCGGGATCTTCGGGATCGCCCTGGTGGCGTGCCTGGTCCTGGTCTCGTTCGGCTACACCAGCCTCCCGTTCTGGCCGCAGGGCAAGAACTACGAGGCGTACTTCACCGACGCAGGTGGCATCACTCCCGGCAACGACGTGAGCGTTTCCGGCATCAAGGTCGGCAAGGTCTCCTCGGTCGAGCTCGCGGGTGAATCCGCCAAGGTCAACTTCACCGTCGACCGCAAGATCCGGGTGGGCGACCAGACGCTGGTGTCGATCAAGACCGACACCGTCCTCGGTCAGAAGTCGCTAGCGGTGTCGCCAAAGGGTTCGGGAAGCTCGACGGTGATTCCGTTGGGCCGCACCACCACTCCGTACACCCTCAACACGGCGCTGCAGGATCTCGGCGCCACCGCGGGCGAGCTGGACAAGCCCAAGTTCGAGCAGGCGCTACAGACCCTGACCGACACGCTGCACGATGCGACGCCCCAACTGCGCGGCGCACTCGATGGCATCGCGGGCCTGTCGCGCAGCCTCAACAAGCGCGACGAGGCCCTCGAACAGCTGCTCGGCCACGCCAAGAAGGTGTCGGACACGCTGGCGCAACGCGCGGGCCAGGTCAACCAGCTCATCACGGACGGCAACCAGCTGTTCGCGGCGCTCGACGAGAAGCGCCAGGCGTTGAGCAACCTGATCGGTGGCATCCAAGGTGTCTCGGAACAGCTTTCGGGTTTCGTCGCCGACAACAAGCGTGAATTCGGGCCCGCTCTGCAGAAGCTCAACGCGGTGCTCGACAACCTATTGGAGAGGCGCGACCACATCGGCGAGGCCCTGCGCAGGCTTCCTCCGTACGCGACCGCGCTCGGTGAGGTCGTCGGCTCCGGTCCCGGGTTCCAGATCAACCTCTACGGTCTGCCGCCCGCCACCATCTCCGAAGTGCTGCTCGACACGTACTTCCAGCCGGGCAAGCTGCCGGACAGCCTGGCCGACTACCTGCGTGGGCTCATTTCGGAGCGGGCCATCATCAGGCCGAAGGCGCCATGACGCAAGGGAATTCGATGGGGTCTCGAAACCGCTGGCTGCGCCTCGCAGTCATCGGGATGCTCGTGGTGGGTTTGGTCGGGGGTGCCTTCGTGCTCTGGCCAGGGGGCAAGGGCCACCAGGTCGTCGCGTACTTCCCGTCCACGGTCGGCCTGTACCCGGGTGACGACGTGCGGGTGGTCGGCGTGCCGGTCGGGAAGATCGAGACCATCGAGCCCCGCGCCGACGACGTCAAGGTCACCATCAAGGTGGACGACGGCGTCAAGTTGCCCGCTGATGCGCGCGCCCTCATCATCGCGCCGAATCTGGTGTCGGCCAGATTCATTCAGTTCACGCCCGCCTACAAGAGCGGTCCCACGCTCGCCGATGGGGCGCAGATCGGCCTGGATCGCACCGGTGTTCCCGTCGAGTGGGACGACGTCAAGGAGCAGCTCACCCAGCTCAGTGCCTCGCTGGGGCCGCAGCAGGGCGAAGTGCAGGGCCCGCTCGGCGCGTTGATCAACCAGGCCGCCGACACGTTCGACGGCAACGGTGACTCGTTCCGCAACGCCCTGCGCGAACTCTCTCAGACGGCGGGCCGCCTCGGCGACTCGCGCACGGATCTCTTCGGCACGGTGCGCAACCTGCAGGTGCTGGTGAACGCCCTGGCCAACAGCAACGAGCAGATCGTGCAGTTCTCCAACCACGTCGCCTCGGTGTCGCAGGTGCTGGCGGACAGCTCCAAGGACCTCGACCAGACGCTCGGCACCCTCAATCAGGCGCTGGCCGACGTCAAGGGCTTCCTGAACGAGAACAACTCGGCGTTGATCGGGCAGATCGGCAAGCTCACCGACTTCACCAACATCCTCACCGCGCACAGCGACGACATCGAGCAGGTTCTGCACATCACGCCCAATGGCCTGCAGAACTTCTACAACATCTACAACCCGGCCCAGGGCACCGTCGGTGGTCTGCTGTCGCTGCCCAACTTCGCCAATCCGGTGCAGTTCATCTGCGGTGGCACGTTCGACACCGGTGCCAACCCTGACAACTTCAAGCGTGCCGAGATCTGCCGCCAGCGGATGGGCCCGGTGCTGAAGCGCCTCGCGGTGAACTACCCGCCGGTCCTGTTCCACCCGATCAACAGCATCACCGCATACAAGGGCCAGATCATCTACGACACACCCGAGACCGAGGCCAAGGCGCAGACGCCGGTGCCGTACCTGCAGTGGCAGCCCGCACCGGGCGTGACACCGCCGACGCCAGGCCCCGATGGCAGGCTCAGCGATCTCATCCTGCCGCCGCCCGCGGTAGAGGGTCAGATCTCGCCTGCTGGCCCCGTGCCCGCGGCGCCCCCGATGGGGCCAGGTCCGCTGCCGGGACCCCCACCGGCGCAACCGTTGCCCGCCGAGTCGGGGGGTGGCTAGCCATGCTGACGGCGAAGACTGCGAAGTCCCTGCGTCACAAGGCCTTACGTGCAAGCCGAAACACCGTCGCCATCGGTTCGGGGGCGGTGCTGCTGGCGGGTTGCGCGTTCGGCGGTCTGAACTCGGTGGACATGCCGGGCACCGAGGGCCACGGTAGCGGCGCGTTCAACATCACCGTCGAGCTTCCCGACGTGGCGACGTTGCCGCAGAACTCTCCTGTGATGGTCGACGACGTGACGGTCGGCAGCGTGTCCGGCATCGAGGCCGTGCAACGGCCCGACGGCACCTTCTTCGCCGCGGTCAAGGTGTCCCTGAACGGGAACGTCGACCTTCCCGGCAACGCCACGGCCAAGGTCGCCCAGACCTCGCTCCTCGGCTCGCAGCACATCGACCTCTCGGCACCGGTGGATCAGGCCGGTCAGGGCCGGCTCAAGGACGGCTCCAACATCCCGTTGTCGCGGGCCGGGCGTTATCCGACCACCGAAGAGGTGCTGTCGTCCCTCGGCGTCGTCGTCAACAAGGGCAATCTCGGTGCGCTGCAAGACGTCACCGACGAGCTGTACACGGCCGTGGCGGGCCGGACGGGTCAGTTCTCCGACCTGATTCCGCGGCTGGCCGAGCTGACCACGTCGCTGGACCAGCAGACGAACGACATCGTCTCCGCGCTCGACGGGTTGAACCGCTTCGCGGGCATCCTCGCCCGCGGCAAGGACAGTCTGGGTCGCACTCTGGACTCGCTGCCCGCCGCGCTGAAGGTGCTCAACGACAACCGGACCAACATCGTGGACGCCTTCACCGCGTTGCGCACCTTCGCCAACGTCGGATCGCGCGTGCTCTCCGGGATCAAGGACGACTTCACGGCCGACTTCAAGGATCTCTATCCGGTCATCAGGGCGTTCAACGACAACGTCGACGACTTCATCTCGGACCTCGAGCTGCTGCCGACCTTCCCGTTCCACTACAAGTACCTTCGCAACGCCGTGCGCGGTGACTACCTCAACGTGTTCGTGACGTTCGACCTGACGGTCCGGCGTTTTGGTGAGTCGATCTTCACCACCTCGAAGGGCCTCGATCCGAACATGAAGCACCTCGACGAGGTCATCAACCCACCGGACTTCCTCACCGGGGCGATGTCGAACCTGTCCGGCCAGGCTGCCGACCCGTTCAAGATTCCGCCGGGCACGGCGACCCAGCACGACGGGGGTAAGCCCTAGATGTTGGATCGGCTGACACGACTGCAACTGACGATCTTCTCGATCGTCACCGTCATCTGCGTTGGCGCCATCTCGGCGTTCTACCTTCACCTTCCCGCCGCGGTCGGCATCGGCGCCTACCATGTCACTGCGGACTTCAAGGCCGGTGGCGGGCTGTACCAGAACGCCAACGTGACCTACCGCGGCGTCACGATCGGGCGCGTCGAACAGGTCGGCCTCGACAACCACGGTGTGGTGGCCAGGATGAGGCTCAACACCGACACCGAGGTTCCCGACAACGTCACGGCGACCGTCAAGAGCGTGTCGGCCGTCGGCGAGCAGTACATCGACCTGGTGCCACCGAAGGATCCCTCGAAGGGTCTGCTGCGGGACGGGTCGAACATCGGAGTCGACCGGACCGCCGTCGGCCAGGACATCGCCGCCCTGCTCACCCAGGCGGAGACGCTTGTCAACAGCATCGGTGACACCCGGCTGCAGGATCTCCTGCGTGAGACGTTCAAGGCGTTCAACGGATCTGGGCCCGAGCTGGCCCGGATGATCCAGTCGTCCCGGCTCCTCATCGACGAGGCCAACCACAACTACGGCCAGATCTCTCAGCTGATCGACCAGGCAGGCCCGTTCCTGGACTCGCAGATCCAGAGCGGTGACGACATCAAGTCGCTCGCCGACGGGTTGGCGCGGTTCACCACCGAGGCCGCCCACGCCGACCCCCAGCTGCGATCGGTGCTGGAGAACGTGCCAGGCGCGACGCAGGCGGCCAACACCACGTTCGACGGGATCAGGCCGAACTTCCCGATGTTGGCCGCCAACCTGGCCAACTTCGGCCGGATCGGCGTGATCTACCACAAGTCGATCGAGCAGGCCCTGGTGATCTTCCCCGCACTGATGTCGGCGCTGCTGACGGTCGGTGGCGGCCTGCCCGCGGACGAGGGCGGCAAGCTCGACTTCAAGGTCGACCTCGGTGATCCGGCGCCCTGCTCGACGGGTTTCATCCCACCGCCGTTGATTCGTTCGCCCGCCGACACCACGCTGCGCGACCTGCCAACGGACCTGTACTGCAAGACGGCCCAGAGCGATCCGTCGGTGGTGCGCGGTGCGCGCAACTACCCGTGCATGGAGTTCCCCGGCAAGAGAGCGCCGACCGTTCAGCTGTGCCGCGACCCGCGTGGCTACGTGCCGATCGGCAACAACCCGTGGCGTGGGCCGCCGGTGCCCTACGGGACGCCGGTCACCAACGACCGGAACATCACGCCGCCCAACAAGTTTCCCAACATTCCGCCCGGTGCCGACTACGACCCCGGCCCGCCCGTTGTGCAGCTCCCGCCGGGTGTCCCGCCGGGTCCGGGGCCCGCGCCGAACGCCCCCTTCCCGCTACCCGTGCCGCCGAACGACAACGGCCCGCCACCGCCGCTGCCGTTCTACGCGCCGCCCGACCAGATCGTGCCGCCGTACGCCAGGACGCCTCCGCAGGCGCCCGCACCGCCGGAGCAGCCCGCGCCCCCGGAGGCGCCCGCACCACCGGAGCCGGGACCTCTGCCCGCTGAGGCGCCCCCAGCCGACGCACCTCCACAGGCGAGCGGCCCGGCTGCCGCCACGTACGATTCAAAGACCGGTGTGTTCGTCGACCCCGCCGGGGGAACGGGCGTCTTCGCCGATGGCATGGACAAGGTCAGCACCGCGGAGACCTGGGTGGACCTGATGTTGGATCCGAGGCAGGCGTAATTGAGTGAGGAATCAGAGTCGGTGACGAGGGCTGCCACGCGCAGGCGGGCGTCGCGGGCTGCAGGCCCGGCCGCCGGAGTCGTTACGGAGACCCCCGAGCACGTCAGCGTCGAAGCGACGCCGGTGGTCCGGGTGCGGCCCGTCACGCCGGTGGGCCCACCTCCGCGCAGGCAACCGCACCGCGCGCTGGTCGCCGGCCTCGCACTGGGGATCACGGCAGTCCTGGTGGCGGCACTTGCCGGTGTGGTTGCGCTGCTCGTCACCCAGCAGCGGCACGCCGAGGCGGCGGACGCGCGTGACCAGAAATTCGTCGACACCGCATCGCAGACCGTGGTGAACATGTTCAGCTACACCCAGAACAACATCGACGACAGCGTGAACCGGTTCGTCAACGGCATCAGCGGCCCGCTGCGCGACATGATGAGCCAGGGCAACAACGTCGAGAACCTCAAGGCGATCTTCCGGGACACGAACGCCACCTCCGAGGCCGTGATCAACGGCGCGGCACTGGAAAAGGTCGACGACATCGCGGACAACGCCTCCGTTCTGGTGTCCGTGCGCGTGACGGTCACCGACCTCGATGGAGTCAACGCGCCGTCGAAGCCCTACCGGCTGCGGGTGATCGTGCACGAGGACGACAACGGACACATGACGGGTTATGACCTCAAGTACCCGGACGGGGGCAACTGATGGGGCGCCTGAGTGCCAAGCTGGTCGTCCTCGTCGGCATCGTCTTCGCGGTGGCGCTCATCGCGTTGGGAGGCATCGGTGGAACCCTGTACTGGAACCGCGTCGAGCGGGTCGGCGAACAGCAGGCGAGAGCCGAGTTGCCCCAGTTGGCGGCGCAGCAGATCCCGATCATCCTTGGCTTCGACTACCAGACGATCGAGCGAAGTCGTACCGACGCCTACAACCTGTTGGCCCCAGATTTCCGTCGCGAGTACGAGGACGACACCACCAAGAACGTCATACCGCAGGCGCGGGACCGCCAGATCGTCAGCCAGGTCAACGTCGTCGGCGTCGGAATGCTTGATGCGCACCGTGATTCGGGCTCGGTGATGGTGTTCATGAACCGCGTGCTCACCGACAAGACGAAGCAGCCGCTGTACGACGGGAGTCGACTGCGCGTGGACTACGAGAAGGTCGGGCGCGACTGGCGGATCAAGAACATCAATCCGATTTAGGGTTGTCTGCATCCTTGGTGGCGGCCAGCGCCTCGAGGAATGCCCGCGCCCACCTGTCGACGTCGTGGGCGAGCACTTGCCGACGCATCGCCCGCATCCGTCGTCGTCCCTCGTCGGGGGACTGAACCAGCGCCGCCTCGATGGAGTCCTTGACGCCGTCGAGATGATGCGGATTGGTGAGGTACGCCTGCCTGAGTTCGGCTGCGGCGCCGGTGAATTCGCTGAGCACCAAGGCGCCGCCGAGGTCGCTGCGACAGGCGACGTACTCCTTGGCCACCAGGTTCATCCCGTCCCGCAGTGGCGTCACCAGCATCACGTCTGCAGCGACGAAGAAGGCGATCAGGTCTTCGCGCGGTATCGCCTGGTGCAGATAGTGCACGACGGGGTGCCCCACCTTGCCGTACTCGCCGTTGATGTGGCCGACCTGGCGCTCGATGTCCTCGCGCATCACCTTGTAGCTCTCGACGCGCTCGCGGCTGGGGGTCGCCAGCTGCACCAGCACGGTGTCCTCCGGATCGGCGCGGCCCTCGTCGAGCAATTCCGAGAAGGCCTCCAGCCGGACGTTGATGCCCTTGGTGTAGTCGAGCCGGTCGACGCCAAGCAATATCTTGCGCGGGTTGCCCAGATCGGCGCGAATCTCCTTCGCGCGCTGACGGATCGAACGGTTGCGGGCCATGGTGTCGAGTTCTGCTGAGTCGATGGAGATCGGGAAGGCGCCGACCTTCACGGTGCGGAAGCCGTACTGGATCTCACCGAATCGAGACCGCACTCCGACCGTGGCGCGTGAGGTGTTGGCGCCGATCAGCCGCCGCGCCAGGATGAGAAAGTTCTGCGCCCCGCCCGGCAGATGGAACCCGACGAGATCGGCACCGAGGAGCCCTTCGACGATCTCGGTGCGCCAGGGCATCTGCATGAACAGCTCGACCGGCGGGAACGGGATGTGCAGGAAGAAGCCGATCGTCAGGTCCGGCCGCAGCATCCGCAGCATCTTCGGAACCAACTGCAGCTGGTAGTCCTGGATCCACACCGTCGCACCCGGGGCAGCCGCGGCGGCCGTCGCCTCGGTGAAGCGGCGGTTCACGTCGACGTAGCGGTCCCACCAGCTGCGGTGGTAGATCGGCTTGACGATCACGTCGTGATACAGCGGCCACAGCGTGGCGTTGGAGAAGCCTTCGTAGTACTCGGTGACGTCGTCGGCCGACAACCGCACCGGCCGCATCTCGAGGTCGTCTTCGAAGATCGGATCCTCGTCGCCGTCCGTGATGCCCGGCCAGCCGATCCAGGCCCCGCGCCGTCGGCGCAACAGTGGCTCCAGCGCCGTCACCAAGCCGCCTGGGCTGCGTTTGTACGTGGTCGTGCCGTCGGGCAGCCGCTCCATGTCGATAGGCAGCCGATTGGCGACGACGACGAAGTCGGAGTGTCCGGAGTTGGCTGGTTCGCCTCCTCCTGAACTCACCTAGGATTCACCTACACCTCAGCCTTTGCGGGGCCGATGCCGAGCATCGAGAGGAAGACCCGGCACTCGTCGGCGTCGGTCGCATACGCTGCGACGACGCGTCTGGCTTGGCGGGCGGTGCTGTCGGCCAGGGGCTCGACGTCACCGATTTCGGCGGGATCTGGTTTAGCAGGCATGACACAACTCTAGGCGACTCGTCGAGCCGCCCAGAGTGTGATGGGTATTACTGGCCGTCGATGCTCGTCGGAGGCTGCACGAACTGCGGAGAGTTCTCCTGAAGACCGATGCACTCACCACTGTTCGCGCCCGTGCAGGGGATGCCGTCGACCGATGGCAGATCGGGGTTTCCTGGGATGCTCCCGAATGCTGACGCCGGCGCGCCTCCGGTGGGCGAGTTCGGCACGGTGTGGGGCAGGCAGGCGCCCGAGTACAGGTCCTCCTCCTCGCCCGCGGGGCACGATGCCGAGGGTGCGCCGAGAGCGCTGACGGGAACTGCGAACGCGGCCACCGTCGGAGCGGCGGCGACGGCAAGCGCGAATCCGCCGGCAAGGATGATTCGTTTGGCAGAGAACTCAAGGGGCGCCATGGTCACGCTTTCTGTGGTGTTACCGAGCTTATTGACGGCTCGTCGCGTGAATTGTATGAAAGCTGCGGGGAATCTGCACGAGTTCCGCCGGTTCGCTGAGAGAACGCGGCGAGTTTGCCTAGTTCGTCGAGCCGGTGACCGTCGGGCTGGAACCGACGGACGACTCGGGAGCCACGTACTGCGGTGCGTCCTCGGCCAACCCGATGCACGCCCCGGAGTCGTGGCCGGTGCACGGGATGCCGTCGATTTCGGGGATGTCGGGGTTCGCCGCGGTGGTGGTGAATGGCGGAGGCGAGTTGGGCACGACGAAGGGAACGCACTCTCCGGTGAACTGATCCGCGTCCTCGCCGGAAGCGCACGCCGCCACGACCGAGCCGGAAACGGTGGGCTGGAGGCCGAATGCGGTCACCGCAGGAGCGACGGCGACGGCGAGCGCGAACCCTCCGGCAAGGACGATCCGGCGGGCGGAGAACGCGGTTGGCGGCATGCTCGAGAATTGTAGGGAAGCCGCGAGCAATCTGCGTAGATACCGTCAGTTCGCTGACGACGTGTCGGGGCGGCCGCCGCCCACGCTCTTGTCTAGTTCGTCGAGCCGGTGACGGTCGGGCTCGAGCCCACGGTCGAATTCGGTTGCGCGATGGGCCCTTCGGACTGCTGCTCCTCGGAGAGGCCGATGCACTGACCGGAGTTCGCACCGGTGCAGGGGATGCCGCTGACCTCGGGCAGACCGCCTTGCGACGTTTCCCCCAGCGCGGGCGAGTTCGGGACCATGTCCGGGGTGCACGTATTGGTGTAGATGTCCTCGGTCTCGCCGTTCGGGCATGCCCCGAACGACGGCGCGACCGACGGAACGGCGAACGCGGCGACTGCGGGTGCTGCGGCGATCGCGACTGCGAATCCACCGGCGAGGACGAGTCGTCGTGCTGAGATCTGAAGGGCTGTCATCGCCATGCTTTCTCTAGATGGGTCCGCTATCGACACGGGCCGACTGCTTGGCCGACAATACGCCGCGAACCTGCGGATTACCGGTCGATCGCCGCGGCCGCGACCCCACGTGTCCTTCCGACGAAAAGCGTGGTTCTATGACGAGAACGTGTTCTAGTTCTCTCGTAAGGGGCAATGGTGCAGCTTTCGTTGGCGGATCGGACCTACATCGTCACCGGGGGTGGCAGCGGCATCGGCAAGGGCGTCGCGGAGGCCATCGTGGCGTCCGGGGGTAACGCAATGTTGGTCGGCCGCAACGCCGAGCGACTGGCCGGCGTCACCGACGAGCTCAATTCGAAGGCGGGCGACGGCGACGGGTCGGTGGTCTACGAGCCCGCCGACGTCACCAACGAGGACGAGGTCGGCCGGATGGTGGAGGCTGCCACGGCATGGCACGGACGGCTGAACGGTGTCGTGCACTGCGCCGGGGGATCCGAGACGATCGGCCCGATCACCCAGGTCGACTCCGAGGCGTGGCGGCGGACCGTCGACCTCAACGTCAACGGCAGCATGTACGTGCTCAAGCACAGCGCGCGGGAAATGGTGCGCGGCGGCGGAGGGTCCTTCGTCGGCATCTCGTCGATCGCGGCGAGCAACACGCACCGCTGGTTCGGCGCCTACGGCGTCAGCAAGTCCGCGATCGACCACCTCATGCAGCTGGGCGCCGACGAGCTCGGGGCCTCCTCGGTGCGAGTGAACTCGATCCGCCCCGGCTTGATCCGCACGGAACTGGTTGCGCTGGTGATCGATTCACCGGAGCTCAGCGAGGACTACCGGGTCAGCACACCGCTGCCGCGGGTCGGCGAGGTCACCGACATCGCGAACGCGGCGGTGTTCCTGCTCAGCGACGCGGCGAGCTGGATCACCGGACAGGTCATCAACGTCGACGGCGGTCAGATGCTGCGCCGCGGCCCCGACTACTCGGCGATGCTGGAGCCCGTATTCGGCGCCGACGGTCTTCGCGGCGTGGTCCGCTAGCCGACCGGGTTCCTGCCGCCGGCCTCCCACGCCGCCAGCGCTCCGACCGCCGACCAGTCGAGATGCTCACCGCCGTTGGCGAGCAGTGTCAGGAAGCGGTCGCGCAGGAGGCTCGCGACGGGCAGTGGCACCCGTAGTTCCTCGCCAGCGGCCAGCACCAGCCGGACGTCCTTCAATCCCAACGGCGCGGCGAATCCTGCGGGTTCGAACTCCTCGCGCGCGATCAGACCGCCGTAGGTCTCGTACACCGGTGCGCCGAACAGCGTCGAGGTGAGGATCTCGAGGTACTGCTGCTTGTCGACGCCTGCCTTGCCGACCAATGCCATGGCCTCGCCGAGCGATTCGATGACCGAGGCGATCAGGAAATTGCCGCTGAGCTTGATCAGGCTGGCTGCCGTCGGATCGTCGGAGACCACGAAGGTGCGCTGCCCGATGGCGTCGAATATCGGCGAAACACCTTGCACCGCAGCACTGGCCCCTGCAACGACGACGAACAACTTGGCCGCCGCCGCGGCCTCCGGCCTGCCGAACACCGGTGCGGTGACGAAGCTCTGGCCCGCCTCGGAGTGGGCTGCCGCCAGCCGCTCGGCGAGCGCGACGCTGATGGTCGACGACGACACGTGCACCGCGCCGTCGGCCAGGTTCGCGATGATGCCGTCCGCGCCGAACGACACCGCCTCGACGGCATCGTCGTTGGCCAGCATCGAGACGACGGCATCGCCACCGCAGGCCTCGGCGACGCTGCGGGCGGGCCGGGCCCCCTGCGCGGTGAGTGCTTCGACCTTGTCCTGGGAGCGGTTGTACGCGGTGACCGCGTGCCCTGCCTTCAGCAGGTTCGAGGCCATGCCAGAGCCCATGTTTCCCAACCCGACGAATCCGATGTCCATTCGTCCACTTCTACCCGCGTCCGCCGTCTCGAAGCTGTGAGGGCGTCAAAACAGAGAGTGGCGCTACCGCACTTCGATCGGCCGCGACGCGACGTCGGCCCCGTCGTGATGAATCCGGGTGTCCATCTCGGCGAGCGGGCGACCCCCGCCGCCCCAGCGGCGCGCGATGATCTCGGCCACGATCGACACCGCCGTCTCCTCCGGAGTGCGGGCGCCGAGGTCGAGCCCGATGGGGCTCGACAGCCGGTCGGTCTCGGTATCGGTGAGCCCGACCTCTCGGAGGCGGTCCAGGCGATCGAAGTGGGTCTGTCGCGAACCCATCGCGCCGATGTAGCCGACGTTGGGCAGGCGCAGGGCGACCGCGAGGACGGGCACGTCGAACTTGGGGTCGTGGGTGAGCACGCAGATCACCGTGCGCGCGTCGACCGCCCCGAGGGCCTGCTGACCGGCCAGGTAGCGGTCGGGCCAGTCGACGACGACCTCGTCGGCGGCAGGAAAGCGGGCGGGGGTCGCGAACACGGGCCTGGCGTCGCACACCGTGACCCGGTATCCGAGCAGGGCGCCCTGGCGGGTGAGCGCGGCGGCGAAGTCGATGGCGCCGAAGACGATCATCCGCGGCCGGGGGGCGTGGCTGGCGACGAATACCTCCATGCCCTCGCCCTGGCGCTGGCCGTCGGGACCGTAGGTGAGCACGGCGGTGCGTCCGGCGGCCAACAGGCCGCGGGCGTCGTCGGCGACCGCGTCGTCCGCACGGGTCGATCCGAGCGAGCCCTCCGAGGTGGACTCGCCGACGACGAGTCGCCGACCCACCCACTCGGCCTCTGGATGGGAGATCACGGTGGCCACGGCCGTAGGACGGTGCGTCGCAATGGCATTCGCGACGGCGCCCAGCTGCGGGAACGTCGCGCGCGACAGCGGCTCGGCGAAGATGTCGATGATCCCGCCGCAGGTGAGACCGACGGCGAAGGCGTCGTCGTCGGTGATGCCGTAACGCTGCAGCTGCGGTCGCCCGGTCAGCACCACCTCGCCTGCGAGCTCGTAGACCGCGGCCTCCACGCAACCGCCGGAGACCGAGCCGGCGACCGATCCGTCGGGGGAGACCACCATGGCCGCGCCCGCCGCGCGCGGGGCCGACTTCATGGTGCGCACGACGGTGGCCAGGCCTGCCGTTGCTCCGGCACGCCAGACCGACATGAGCTCGTCGAGCACGTCACGCACAGCTGCAGTCTAGGTCCGCAAACCGGGGACTGCCTTGTACCGTTGCCCCATGAGGGGATGGCCGTATCCGGCCGGAGCATGCGCAAGCTGATCGCCGCGGTGTGCGTCGCGGCGGTCACGGTGTTGCCGGCGTGCGATCGGAACGGGGCGCCGGAGTCGTTCTTCGACGCGGCCGGGTACCACGTCCACGAGAACCGTGTCTATTACCTGCAAGCCTTTCCGGGCAAGGCGGCCCAGATCGACGGAGCCGACGCGGCCTCGTTCCAGGTGCTGGACCGGACCTTTGCGAAGGACCGGTCGACGGTGTACGTCGACGGACGCGCGCTGCCCGACGCAGACCCCGCGAGCTTCGTCCTCCTCGGCCGCCCGGACTTTGCCAGGGACCGCGACCACGTCTATCAGCGCGACCGCGTGCTCAGCGACGATCCGGCCCACTTCGAACTGCTCGGCGGCAACCTCGCGAAGGACGGCAAAGCGGTGTACTGGTCCGACGGCAGCGTCCTGTCCAAGGATCCCGCGCACTTCGGCATCGTCTCGGACACCGACCACTACCTGTTCACCAAGGACGGCCGGACGGTGCACGTCAACGGCGTTCCGATCGCCGACGCCGACCCGGCCACCTTCAGCGTCCTCGAGCGCGGATACGCAAGAGACGACGGCGGCATCTTCTACTTCGCCGACCGCATTCCCGACGCCGACGCGACGTCGTTCGAAGTGCTCGAAGGCTCCTTCGCCCGCGATGCGCGCCGTGCGTACTGGATGGGCAAGCGGATCCCCGCCGCAGACGGTGCCTCGTTCCGCGTGCTGAACGCCAACTTCGAGTGCGCGGCGGATCGGGCCCGCGCCTATTTCCGGAACGAGGTCGTCGCCGGTGCCGACCCCCGGTCCTTTCCGCCGGGGCGGGCCGTGACCGGATGCTCGGAGACTGAGATCTACTTCGCGTCCAGCTGGACCCGATGAACCGCATCTGTTGATTCCGCGGACCGCGATGAGCTCGTGCTTCACAGTGGGGTGACCGCCCCGACGAGAGTGGAGACCCGATGAAGACGTGCGGCACCGTTTTGAAGAAGGGCATGACCGCCATGCTCTGTGCGCTCACCTTCGCAGCCGGCGGGACAGCGTTGGCCGGCGTCGCCCATGGGGCAACGCTCTGGGTCGGCGACTACAACGCCGTACAGAAGATCCCGGGTCAACCCGATCGGGTGGGCATCTGGAACGTCACGTCGACCTGTGGGTTCATGTCCTGTCTGGCGCGGGTCGCCAATAGGGAGGGCGGCTTCGACTGGATGTTCGACGGAAACCAGTGGAACCGTCTCGCCGTCCCGCGGGTCGCAGACTGCAACGGAGCGACGGTGCCTGCGATATCTGCCAACGAGACCCTGGTGCCTCGGGCCGACGGGTCTCTCTCCGGAGCCGTGACGTCGACGGTCGACTGCAACGGCGCGACCGTCGACCTGTCACAGCCGCTGACTCTGACTCCGCTGTAGCGCTCGTCGTTGGTGTAGTTCAACTCGGATAAGTGTGACTGTGGGCAAATCGTGGTCACGGCGCGATCTGCGGCTACGACGCAGCCGACATCCTCAACGGGATCGATACCGCACTGAGTGCATGGGAGCGCGGGTTGCCGCTGGCCGAGACTTTCGTGGCGCCGGGAAAGTTCTGCGCGGTGTCGGAGGATCTGCCCGTCACGAGAGTTGACCGCATCCGCACGTTGACCGGCCGGGCCTGGCGGCCGCAGGACGTGGCACGCATTGAGAAGCTGACCGCGGTCCTCACCGAGTGGGCGTCCGATATCGGGGCGCTGCTCGATCCGCCATCGAGGATGCACCTGTCGGCGGCGTGCCCAGTGTGCGCCGAGGCGTTCACTCATCGCATGGACAGGGCAGGCGAGCTGGTGCGGGTGCCGGTGCTGTCGGTCGACGCGGTGAAGGGCGCTGAATGTCTCGCGTGTGAGGCGTACTGGCCTCCGATGCTGTTCGAGCACCTGTCGACGGTGCTCGACGCCGAGCCGGTCGGTTGAGTCGCAACGAGACGCGCTCGAGCATTTGCCCGGATGGCCACGGGGCTCCGAGCGGGCCCCGGGGGAAGAAATTTGGTGGCGACTTCCTCATGACACGGGAATTAGTCTTGAAGGAGTCGGTGGTGACGAAGTATTCGGGGTGATTGGGTGGGAGAGCATCTGAATGTGGATCCGGTGGATCTGCACATGTCGTCGGATCACATGGATATGCATCACGCTGAACTGCACGCAGCACATACTTCCGCCAACGAGGCGATCGAAGGCGCGCAAGCCGGCTGGGTCGGCGCCTCCGCAGCGGCACTACAGGCCAAGTTCGTCGAGTGGGAGGCGGCTACCGCCAATCTCACTGGTGACATAGCTGCGCACGGCGCCGCGTTCCGGGCCGCGGCGAATGGCTATGCCACCGGCGATTCCGAGAGTGCGGAGAAGCTCGAAGAGCAGCTGTAATGCCAGTCACGCTCGCCGACATCCAACGGTGGGACGCATCGGCCATCCGCGACGTCTCAACAGCGCTCGCGAAACGCGGTGCCAGCGCCGACGAGGTCAAAACCGGTCTGAGCAAGCTGCCTCTCATCGCGACCTGGCAGGGCAGCGGCGGGGACGCCGCCAGGGCTTCACTGGACAAGCTGAGCGCTTACCTTGCCGCGCACGGCGAAGAGATGGCGCGAGTGGCGACGGCCACGAATAACTCGGCTGACGAGATCGAAGCCGTCAAGGCGACATTGCAGCGGATCAACAGTGACGCCGTCCGCGACGGATTCCACATCGATGCGGAGACGGGCGAGGTCACGCCACTGAACACCGGGATGGTCGGCGACCCGATCTACGCGCTGCAACAAGCCGATCTGGAAACCCGGATCAAAGACTTGCTCGCCACTGCCGACACCGCCGACGCCGATTTAGCCCGAGCGATATCCACGGCCGGCGACGACGCCGCCAACGCTGGCCGCCCGGAAACTCGCCCCGACGTTCTCGAGGCGTTGTCCAAGCCCCTGCCCGACGATCCGAAACAGTTCGAAGACCTCTGGGAGAAGCTCACCCCGGAAGAGAAGGACGGGCTCTATCAGCGTGATCATTCGATCGGCAACCATGACGGCATGCCGACAGTCGACCGCGACTACTACAACCGCCAGACCCTCGGCGACGAACTCACCCAGGCTCAGACCGCCCAGGCCCAAGCTGATGCGCTGAAGAATCAACACCCCGACTGGGCCAACGGCCAGAACATCCCGCCGCCCTTCGGTCCCGGAGCGGCAATCGAAGGTCGCGGCAAGTACGACGCGTGGAAACGCGAATACGACTCGGCACTGAACGGGGCGAAGTACCTGCCAGACTTGAAGGCGGTGGACGACGCCGTGAAAGACGACCCGAATCGCAAGCTGATGCTGCTCGACACCCACAACGGTGCCCAAGCGCGAGCCGCCATTGCAGTCGGGGATCCCGATACTGCCGACCACGTGTCCGTCTCGGCACCGGGCCTGAACACCACCGTGCACGGTGCCATCGGTGGCATGACGGACGAGGCCACGAACGTGCAGAAGGAAGCTCTCAACCAACTCGACCTGGCTGGGCGCGGCACCGAATCGGTTGCGGCAGTGGCATGGATCGGCTACGACGCTCCGCAGGTGCCGGGTACCGGCGACATTGCCGGCTCGCTGGCCGGCGGCTGGGGAGTCAGCCACGACGACGTTGCCAAGGCGGGCGCGCATGATCTGGCCCGGTTCTACGACGGCATCAACGCCACCCACCAAGGCCCGCTGGATCTCACCGCGATTGGGCATTCCTATGGGTCGCTCACCACTGGTTTGGCCCTTCAGGAACCAGGAAGCCACGGTGTCGACAACGCGCTGTTCTATGGATCTCCTGGCATCGAAGCCAGCACAGCCCAACAACTCGGGTTACAGCAGGGCCACGTCTTCACGATGGAGACCCCAGACGATCCCATCCAGATGGCGTACGACGCACCATCGATTGCACACCAGGTGGCACCGTTCTTACCGCCGCCATTCAACAGCCTTGCGGAAACAGTCCTGGGCGGCCTCGACGCGACCGGCGCGGGACAGTTCGGACCGAACCCCGCGACCAATCCCAACTTCACCCACCTGGACACGGGCGCGGTCACCGTTCCCGACGGCCGCACGTTAGGGGCCGCCCACGGCCACAGCGACTACCCGCGATGGGACAGTGGCAACAACCAGCTCTACACCACCGGATACAACATTGCCGCGGTCGTCGCTGGCACGGCGCCCATCGAGCAGAAGTGAGCACACCGCCCATGACACCGCGACCACACCGTCACCCACGCCGCCGGCTCGGCGCACTCTTCTGCGTCACTGCCTCGATCGCCCTAACCGCGACAGGATGTCACATGAGCGACCCCTATCAGCCCACCGATCCCACGCAGGCCAGCCAAGCCGCAGTTTCGCTGACCTCACTTCCTTCCCTGGAAGACACGCAGGCGTCCATCAAGGCGGCCATCGAGCAAGTCGGGCAACAAATCTCAGCCATCGCACCCGGAGTCGCGTTCGACTGGCGTCGCACTGCGAGCCGCGCGGGCTGTAACCCGCCGTACGAACAGTCAGATGGCAAGCAGATCCTCATGCCCAACTACGTATCGGAAGTGCCTATACCGGAACAGAATTGGAATCAGGCATACAGCATCGCCAAGGACGCTGCAGCCGCTCTGGGTGCGGCGACCATCACGGTTTTCAAGGATGCCCCCAACGATCACGACGTCCAGTTCTCCGACAACTCGGGCACCACACTGCGGCTGGGATCGCAGGTTTCCGCCCTCGTTACCGGCGGCACCGGCTGCAGGCTTCCCGCAGACAAGCACTGAGAATCACCCATGGCGCCTACTCGCTGGCTGAAGTCGCCGCGATCTACCTCCCGCCCGAATGGAACGGTGTCCAATGGCTTGGACGGGGCGTCGAGACCGCCTGCTGCGAGGTTCTCGATGTGATCGAGTTGGTAGACGACACCTGGCCCTGACTTGCCACAGCCTGCGCACTTGCGGGGTGGGTTGCGTCGGCGGTGTTGGCTTGCCGCGTTGGTGTTGCGCTTGGCAGCCATGGTGTGGACGTTCTGTAGCTTCTGCCTGCGTGGCCTGGCTCTGCGTGTCGGCATGGTCAGCGTCTCCTGTGGTCGTCGTGGTCCAGGCCGTCGTCACCGCGGTCACCCACCACGGATATGGGTGCGTCACACACCACGTCACGAAGGAAGTAGGCGTCACGGTTGGCGTCGACCGTCACCGCCGCGTCGCTGGCCATATCGGCCGGGGCGAACGTGAAGGTTGTGCAACGGATGCTTGGGCACGCTCCGGCGGCGATGACACTCGACGTCTACGCGGATCTATTTGATTCGGACCTCAACACAGTTGCCGACAAGTTAGAGGAGAGTGTGGGCGAAATGTGGGCAAATCGACTGCCGGTCGAGGGTAACGGCGGCTAATAAGGCTATCTAGCAGCGGATACGCCACGTTTCTGTTGGAGCCCCCTGTCAGGATTGAACTGACGACCTACGCTTTACAAGAGCGTTGCTCTACCGCTGAGCTAAGGAGGCCTGCACGCGCCTAGCGTATCGGGTCACTCGTCGGTGTCGATGACCCGCTGCGAAGGCACCGGTCGCGGTGTGGGCCTACGTCCGCGTGACCTCGGTAGTGGGATGCGGCCCGCGATGTTGCTGAGGGGATTGACGACCTGGCTGAGCGTGTTGACGGCGTCGTACAGCGCGTCGATGGTCGGCGCCAATGCCTCCAGCCCGGGAGCCAGCCGGTTGAGGGTGTCGGCGACGTCGGCGAGCCTGATCAACGGGCCGTCGTCGGCGGTCAGGGTGTCGAGCAGGCCACCCTCGGCCATCAGCTTGTCGGCCACGCCGTCTTCGCGCAGCACCCGCTCGATCAGTCCGTCGTTGGCGAGGAGCTGGTCGGCCAGCCCGCCGGGTGCGATCACCCGGGACACGGCGCCGTCGTCAGTGGTCAGCCGGTCGACCAGGCCACCCTCCGCCGTCACCTGATCGATCAGCCCGCCGGGCGCCACCGCCCGCGCCACCGGCCCGTTCTCGGCGGCCATCCGGTCGAGGAGGCCACCCTCCGCGGTCAGCTGATCGACGATGCCCCCGGGTCGCAGCAAACGGTTGATCGGACCGTCGGGCGCCAACGCGCGTCCCAGCGGGGCGTCGTCGTCCATCAGGTGGGCCAATCGATTGGCGCGCTCGACCGCGTCCTCGAGCCCAAGTAGCTGCGCGAACGACGAGCCGCCGTTCGGAGACTTTTCATTGCTGAGCCCCCGCTGGACGACGCTGATCGTCTCACCGGCAATGCCGAGGCCTACGTCGGCGACGGCGAGACCGATGCGTACCGGTGCGGTGGCGACGTCGACCAGGGCTTTGCCGAGATTCATGCGATCAGTCTATGGCGGGGATCACATCGAGAAACCTGAGGATGAACTCACAGGAAGCTCACAGCGCTCCTGCAGCGTCAAGGCAACCGAATGGGAGGACATTGTTGACATGGCCATGGCTGCAATCCCAGAGTCCGTACCCGAAGCGCGGGTTCTCGTCGTCGACGACGAAACCAACATTGTCGAGCTGCTCTCGGTGAGCCTGAAGTTCCAGGGCTTCGAGGTGCATACCGCCTCCAGCGGACCAGCTGCGCTGGACAAGGCGCGCGAGGTGCGGCCGGATGCCGTCATCCTCGACGTCATGATGCCCGGGATGGACGGCTTCGGGGTGCTGCGACGGCTGCGCGCCGACGGCATCGACTCGCCCGCACTGTTCCTCACCGCTCGCGACTCGCTGCAGGACAAGATCGCCGGGCTCACCCTCGGCGGCGACGACTACGTCACCAAGCCATTCAGCCTCGAAGAGGTGGTGGCCCGGCTGCGCGTCATCCTTCGCCGCTCCGGCCGGGGCGTCGAGGAGCCCCGCAGCGCCCGGCTGACGTTTGCCGACATCGAGCTGGACGAGGACACCCACGAGGTCTGGAAAGCCGGCGAGCCCGTCTCGCTGTCACCGACCGAGTTCACCCTCCTGCGCTACTTCATCATCAACGCGGGCACGGTGCTCTCCAAGCCCAAGATCCTCGATCACGTCTGGCGTTACGACTTCGGCGGTGACGTCAACGTCGTCGAGTCCTACGTGTCGTATCTGCGGCGCAAGATCGACACCGGCGAGAAGCGCCTCCTGCACACCCTGCGCGGTGTGGGGTATGTGCTGCGCGAACCGCGCTAGCCCCATCAATGCGTGAGTTCGCCAGCCATCGGCCACGCTTCTTGGACAATGGGGGGATGGCGAGTCTTCGCGGGCGGGGCATTCCACTCCGGGTAGGGCTGGTCGCGGCGACCTTGGTGCTGGTGGCGTGTGGCCTGCTCGCCTCGGGCATCGCCGTCACGTCGATCATGCGGCACAGCCTGATCAACCGGGTCGACGAGACGTTGCTAGATGCCTCGAGGGGCTGGGCGCAGGCGCCCCGGCGGATGCCCACCACTCCCGTCGAGGACCCGAACCCCGCCAGGCCGCCGTCGAACTTCTACGTCCGCGGTATCGACTCCGACGGGCGCATCTGGATGGCGGTCAACGACCGCGAGGCCGAACCCGCGCTGCCCGACAGCAACGACGTCGGCCCGGTGCCCGTCACGGTCGGATCCGTCGACCACTCGAACGTGAAGTGGCGGGCGATGACCGTGCGCGGTCTGCACGGCGAGCTCACCACCGTGGCCATCGATCTCTCGGACGTGTCATCGACCGTCGACGCGCTCCTGTGGTCGCAGGTCGGCATCGGCGTTGCGGTGCTGCTGGTACTCGGCATCGCCGGATATGCGGTGGTCCACCGCAGTCTCAGACCGCTGGTCGAGGTGGAGCAGACGGCGGCGGCGATCGCGGACGGTGAGCTCGACCGACGCATTCCGCAGCGCGACTCGCGCACCGAGGTCGGTCGATTGTCGTTGGCGCTCAACGGAATGCTCGCGCAGATCCAACGAGCCGTCGCGTCGTCGGAGGCATCGGCGGAGAAGGCGCGTACGTCCGAGGACCGGATGCGACGGTTCATCACCGATGCCAGTCACGAACTGCGCACACCGCTGACCACCATCCGCGGCTTCGCCGAGCTGTACCGCCAGGGCGCCGCCAGAGACGTCGAACTGCTGATGAGCCGAATCGAGAGCGAATCCCAGCGCATGGGACTGCTCGTCGAGGATCTCCTGCTGTTGGCCCGACTCGACGCGCAACGGCCCATGGAACGTCGCCGCGTGGACTTGCTGGCGCTCGCCAGCGACGCCGTGCACGACGCCCGGTCGATCGCACCCAAGCGCAACATCTCCATGGAGGTGTTCGACGGCCCTGGGACCCCTGAGGTGCTCGGCGACGAGGCGCGGCTGCGGCAGGTGCTCGGCAACCTGGTGGCCAATGCGCTGCAACACACCCCGGACTCCGCCAGCATCGCGATCCGGGTCGGCACCGAACAGGACAACGCCATCCTGGAGGTGTCCGACGAGGGGCCGGGCATGAGCCGCGAGGATGCGCACCGCGTCTTCGAACGCTTCTACCGCACCGACTCCTCGCGGGCGCGCACCAGCGGAGGTACGGGTCTCGGGCTCTCGATCGTCGACTCGCTGGTCTTCGCGCACGGCGGCACGGTCAGCGTCACCACCGCGCCCGGCCAGGGCTGCCGTTTCACGGTGCAACTG
>NZ_JBOGDD010000983.1:0-2552 GCF_050701675.1 Mycobacterium sp.
GTCCACCACCGACGGATTTCCGTCGGGCATCCTGGCCGACACGCTCGACCTCACCGACATCCCGGTCACCCGCGTCGAACATGCCTGCGCCACGGGTAATGACGCGATCCGCAATGGCACCCTGGCGATCGCGTCCGGCGCCTATGACGTGGTGCTCGTCGTGGGCGCGGACAAAGTGCGTGAGACCGCGTCGAGCAGCACGTTCTGGGACTGGGCGGCGATGACGCGCGACAACGCCTGGGACTATCCATTGGGTCTGGTCGCGCCGGCGAACTTCGCGCTGCACGTCAACCGGTACCTGCACGAGTCGCCCGCCACCAAGGAGCACATGGCGATGGTGGCGGTGAAGAACCACTTCCATGCCCTGACGAATCCGAAAGCTCAACTGCGGTATGAGATCACCGTCGAGCAGGCGCTGGCCGCGCCGATCGTGGTCGACCCGTTCGGACTGTACGACTGCACCCCGCAGAGCGACGGTGCGGCCGCGGTCATTCTGGTATCCGAGGACGTGGTCGACCGCTACACCGATCGCCCGGTGTGGGTGCGCGGCGTTGGCCTCGGCATGGACCGGGTCATGCACCAGCACAAGACCGACATGACGACGTTTCCGCCCACGGTCAAGGCCGCCAAGGCGGCTATGACAATGGCAGGCGTAACGCCGAGAGACATCGACGTCGCCGAGGTGCACGACTGTTTTACCGGGGTCGAGCTGATCAGCTACGAAGACCTCGGCTTCGCCGAACGCTTCGAGGCCTACAAACTGGTCGAGGGACGCGAGCACTATGTCGGTGGCTCGATGCCCATCAACCCGAGCGGGGGACTGAAGGCGAAGGGTCACCCGCCGGGCGCCACCGGTGTGGCACAGTGCTACGAACTGTTCAACCAACTTCGCGGCGAAGCCGAGAACCAGGTCGATGGCGCGCGAGTCGCGTTGGCCCACAACATCGGTGGTCCGACCGCGGTGTCGGCAGTGACCATTCTCTCCAGTGACAAGAACTAGGAACCGTATGACTACTTCAGAGACAGAATCATCCCCCGTCGCTTCGCTCGCCCCCGGAACCCTCGCCGGGTATGAGGAGTTCGCCCCCTGGCTGCTGGTGGAGAAGCGCGGCAACGTCCACGTCGTCAGCATCAACCGCCCCGAGGCGCTCAACGCCGTCACCGAAGAGGTGCACCACGCGTTCGCCACCATCTGGAAGGTGCTCGACGCCGACGATGACGTGAAAGCGGTCGTGACCACCGGTGTGGGCAAGGCCTTCTCTGCTGGTGGCGACATGGTGATGTTTGGCCGCCTCATCGAAGACCAGGCGGCGCGGACCTTCCAGATCCACGAGGCCCGGACGGTCTTCCTCGAGGTGATCAACTTCCCCAAGCCCCTGGTGTCGGCCGTCAACGGACCCGCCGTCGGACTCGGCTGTTCGATCGCGCTGCTGTCGGACCTTTTGGTGATGGGGGAGAGCAGCTACCTGGCCGACCCGCACGTCGCGATCGGGCTGACGGCCGGTGACGGTGGTGCGGCGATGCTGCCCCTGCTGGTCGGCATGATGAAGGCCAAGGAGTTCGTCCTGCTCGGCGACCGGATCACCGCGCCGATCGCGGAGAAGCTGAACCTGGTCACCAAGGTGGTCTCCGACGACACCGTCCTGGACGAGGCACTGGTACTCGGCGAGCGATTGGCCGCCCTACCGCCGCAAGCACTTCGGTCGTCCAAGGTGGCGCTGAACATGCATCTGAGTCGCGCCGCGCAGGGTGTTTTGGAGTACGCGCTGGCCGAAGAGTTGGTGTCCTTCTCGACTCCCGAGTTCAAGGCGCGGGTCGCCGCCTTCCGGTCACGCTCCAAGAAGTAGCGGACGGTCAGCGGTAGGCGGTGATCCGCGCGGTGAGCGCCACCTTGCCGTCGTCGCCGACGGCCTGCGCGTCACCGACCGCGGTGTTGCGCCCCACCCGCAGCGCCGTGCCCTCGTAGCGGGATTCGGCCCCGGCGAAGAACGGGCGCAGGAAGTTCACCCGCAGCGAGGCGGTCTGTAGCGGCGCGTCGGAGCGGCCCTCGTTGATCGCCGCCGACGCTGCGAACTCGAGGCCTGCCGCCGCGACACCGCCGTGCACGATGTCGATGTCGTTGTTCAGGTTGGGGTCGATGCGTTGCACCAGGACGTGCCCGTCGGCATCCGGCCGGACGTGTACCGCCATCCGATCCGCGATCGGTGTCTCGTCGGTGAGGTCCAACGTCTCGGCCGGCCAGTTGGGGCCACCGACGTCGGCGTCGATGAAGAACGAGCGCACCGTGCCGCCGCCGATCACGGTGCCGTCGTAGGTCAGCGTGCAGATTCCCAGCGACGTGGCACCGGGCGGCCCAAGTGCATGCGCGGTGGCCATTACGGGACCGTCGAGGTCGCCGAGGCCGTCGACACTGACATCCATCGACAGCTCGCTGGACACCGTCCACTGACCGGGCCGTCGACGGTAGTGATTGACGATCCCCGCGGCCGCATCGACCAGGATGGCCAACGGCCCCAATGTGGGCGCGCCGGTGAAGGGATTGCGGTATCGCG
>NZ_JBOGDD010000984.1:0-1948 GCF_050701675.1 Mycobacterium sp.
ATCTTCAAGTCGGCTAGCGACTTGCTGTCCTCTGGGGCGGACTGATTGCACCCGGCAATGCCGAACACGACCAAGCCCGCGCTACCGAGAGCAATTGCACTACGTGCCACGCGACCTCGCACGTTTCACCTCCGAGTCAGAGTTGTTATCGGCACCGATGGGACAGTTCAGCTCGCCCTGGCCGCCGATGCTTCGGGTAGAACATAGCCAACACATCGCCGTGGTGCGTGATGTTGAGGAATGCCGGCGGGCCGGTGGCTGGGCAATTGCGTGAAACTGCGCGTCAGGAAACGCAGTTGTTACGTCTCCGGCGTGTCGAGGGTCTCGAGGACCACTTCCGCGACCCGCCGCATCGTGGTGCGGCGATCCATGGCCGCGCGCTGAATCCACTTGAAGGCCTCGGGCTCCGACATCTTCTGCTTGGTCTGGAGCAAACCCTTTGCGCGTTCGACGAGTTTGCGCGTCTCGAGCCGGTCGGACAACGTCGCGACTTCCAGCTCCAACGCCGCCATCTCACCGAATCGACTGACCGCCAACTCGATCGCGGGAATCAGGTCCGTGATCGAGAACGGCTTCACGAGGTATGCCATCGCACCGGCATCACGCGCGCGTTCGACGAGTTCCCGCTGCGAGAAGGCGGTGAGCACCAAGATCGGCGCGATGCGCTTGGACGCGATCTCCGCGGCCGCGTCGATACCGTCCCGGCGCGGCATCTTCACGTCCATGATCACCAGGTCGGGTCTGAGACTCTCGGCGAGGTCGACCGCCTCCTGGCCGTCGCCGGCCTCCCCCACGACCTCGTAGCCCTCCTCGCGGAGCATCTCGGCGAGGTCCATGCGAATGAGTGCTTCGTCCTCGGCGATGAGAACACGGTGCGGCTTTTCAGCGTCCGTCGGTGAGGCGGTCATGTCCACATTGTCCCGTGACTAGCGCAGAACAGCGACCGCGGGGCCGTGACGGTGGTTACGTCCGATCCTCTATGGTGGGAGACCGCGCACCGGCGAAGGCCCTCGTATCCCAATTGGCAGAGGAAACGGATTCAAAACCCGTGCAGTGTGAGTTCGAGTCTCACCGAGGGCACCAGAAAGACCAGCTCAGGCCCAGTGCGCACGACTCCTCGGGGCAAATGTTCCTCGCGCCGCGGACTCGTTGCGATCGGCGAGCGCATTCGGGACGGTCGCGTGGCCTCCGGAGAGGCTCTGACCACCGCAGATCACGCTTCGGCGGTGGCTGCGGCGGCGAGCGGGCGCGGGTACCGTCACTGTCCATGACCGAAGTGATGGATTGGGACGCCGCCTACCGCAACGACGTGTTCGCCGGACCGCCGCCGTGGAACATCGGTGAGGCACAGCCGGAAATCGCCGCCGTGATCGATTCCGGTGAGATACGCAGTCCCGTCCTGGATGTCGGCTGCGGGGTCGGGGACGTGACGTTCCTACTTGCCTCACGCGGATACGACACCGTCGGGATCGACATCTCCAGTGTGGCGATTGCCGCTGCGACCGAGGGAGCGCGAGAGCGCGGCCTGAGCCAGGCGCGGTTCGTGGAGGGCGATGTCCGCCAGTTGCAGTTCGACGAAGAGTTCAACACGGTGATCGACTGCACGCTGTTTCACTCTCTCCCGGTGGAAACCCGCGACGACTACCTTCGCGGTGTGCGCGACGCAGTCGCCCCCGGCGCCGCGCTGTACATGCTGGTCTTCACCACGGATGCGCTGCCGCCGGACTCCCCCTTTCCGGTGCCGAACCTCGTGACCGAACGCGAGGTTCGTGACGTGGTGGCGAAGTACTGGCAGATCGACGAGGTCCGGCCGGCATTCGTCTCCGTTCAGCTTCCGGACGTGCCCAATCTGCCCGAGCACGATTTCGAAGTCGATGAACTTGGCCGGGTGAAGCTACCGGCGTTGCTGCTTACTTGTCGGAAGGCGTAGCACCGTCGTTGTTGGGGC
>NZ_JBOGDD010000985.1:0-4552 GCF_050701675.1 Mycobacterium sp.
CATCGGGACCGGCGGCTCGACCAGCAGCACGTCACGGCCGACGAGGTCGGAGACGCGCGTGAAGTGGACGTTCAGGTTGAAGATCATCGGGGTGGGCTGCGGACAGTCGAAGACCATCTCGAAGCCGACGTGAATTCGCATCATTGGTCTCCGGTCTCCGCTGTCCTTGGTCATGCCCGCGCGGGATCTGTTGGAAACGTCAAGGCATGCCACAGAATGTCTCGGCTGTGGAGTAGTGAAAGCTAGAGAACATGTTCACCGTGTCAACGCCCACCCTCGCCATCACAGGAACAGACGAACGCTTCCCGGTTCGTCGGGTCTACTGCGTCGGACGCAACTACGCCGACCACGCCCGCGAAATGGGATCGGATCCAGACCGTGAGCCGCCGTTCTACTTCACCAAACCCGCCGACGCCGTCTTCACCGCCGCTGAGGGTTACCACGGCGGGCCGCCTGGTGTGGTCCCCTACCCGCCGCTCACGCACAACCTGCACCACGAGATCGAACTCGTCGTCGCCATCGGCACTGGTGGCTTCGATATTCCCGCATCAACTGCACTGCAACATGTCTGGGGCTACGCGGTCGGCGTCGACCTCACCCGTCGAGACCTCCAGGACGACGCAAAGGCCACCCGACGCCCGTGGGACCTCTCGAAGGGATTCGATGCCTCCGGACCGGTGTCTCCGCTGGTGTCTGCTGCCTCCGCCAGTGCGGAAGCGGGTCGCATCTGGCTCACCGTCGACGGTCAGCCGCGTCAGGACGGCGACCTCGCCGACCAGATCTGGCCCGTCGCCGACGTCATCGCCCACCTGTCTGCCTCGGTTGCGCTGCAACCAGGGGATCTGATCATGACCGGAACGCCCTCGGGCGTCGGCCCCATTGCGGCCGGCCAGACGGTCGACGGCGGCATCGACGGCATCGGAGAGCTCAGCTTCACCGTTCGATAGACCGCCGCGGTCGGCGTCAAGCTGACCCAAAGCTGTGAACCGACCCGTTATCGTCTGTGGATGAGCGATTCGGCCCCGACATTCAAGACTTGTCCGACAACCGCTCCGACGAGCACCCGCCGGGCGGTGCTCAACACCATCAAGGGCTCGGCGGGAAACCTCGTCGAGTGGTACGACGTGTACGTCTACACGGTCTTCGCGTCCTACTTCGAGGCCCAGTTCTTCGACAAGGCCGACACCAACTCGACGGTGTACATCTACGCGATCTTCGCGGTGACCTTCCTCATGCGCCCGGTCGGCTCCTGGTTCTTCGGCCGGTTCGCCGACCGGCGGGGCCGCAAGTCCGCGCTGATGTTCAGCATCACCGTCATGTCGGCATGCTCGTTCGTGGTGGCGGTGATGCCTACTCGCGAGATCATCGGGTGGTGGGCTGCGGTGATCCTGATCATCGCGCGACTGGTGCAGGGCTTCGCCACCGGTGGCGAGTACGGCACCTCGGCGACGTACATGTCCGAGGCGGCGACCGCGAATCGGCGCGGCTTCCTTTCGTCGTTCCAGTACGTCACCCTTGTCGGCGGCCACGTCCTCGCGCAGTTCACACTCCTCATCGCGCTGCAATTCCTCGATACCGAGGCGCTCAGCGCATGGGGATGGCGGATCGGCTTCTTCATCGGGGGCATCGCCGCGCTGGTGGTGCTCTGGATCCGCCGCTCGATGGACGAGTCGCTCAGCGAGTCGCACCTCGAAGCCATCCGCGAGGGCAAGGACCGTGCCGCCGGGTCGATGAAGACGTTGTTCACCGTGCACTGGCGTCCACTGCTGCTCGTCTTCCTCATCACCGCGGGTGGCACGGTCGCCTTCTACACCTACAGCGTCAACGCGCCCGCGATCGTCAAGTCCACCTTCGGTTCCGACCGGGCGCTGACGGCGACGTGGGTCAACCTCGCGGGATTGATCTTCCTGATGCTGCTGCAACCCGTCGGCGGCCTCATCAGCGATCGCGTCGGCCGCAAGCCCCTGCTGCTCTTCTTCGGGGTCGGCGGCGTGATCTACACGTACGTCCTGCTCACCTTCCTGCCGCAGACCACCTCGCCGCTGGCGGCGTTCGCACTACTGGCCGTCGGCTACGTGATCATCACCGGGTACACGTCGGTCAACGCGATCGTGAAGGCGGAGTTGTTCCCAGCCGAAATCCGGGCTCTGGGAGTGGGTTTGGGCTACGCGCTCGCGAACTCGGTGTTCGGCGGTACGGCCCCGCTGCTGTACCAGGCAGCCAAGCCCGACCACATCACGTCGTTCATCGTCTACGTCACGGTGGTGATCGGTGTGAGCCTGCTGGTCTACGTCTTCGCGCTGAAGAACAAGGGCATCACGGTGCTCGATCGCGAGCAGGGCAGCGCGTGGGGCGTGACGGTTTCGCCTGCTGCTCGATGAGCATCTCGCCCGGGTAGCCGGGCGATCTTTCAATGTCACCGACGAGACCGTTCGATCGGCCCCCCGCGCACGGCAGGGGGGCCGGTCGACGTGACCCGGGCGTCAATATCATTGATTCGTGTTACCCGGTCGCGCACCCGGCGCGCACGGGGAGGGAATTACTCCGGCGGCACGGCGTTCTCCAGAGCACGACTCCGCGCGGGCGGGGTGCTCGGCGCAGACCAGGGATCGAGACTCGGTGATCGCGCCGCGGGTGGCGGCCGGGTGCACCGGCGTCGACGTTGGGTGTGAAGGAATGGAACGCCGATGGCGCAGACGGTGCTGAGGGGCCGCAGCGAGGCGATGTCGAGGGCGCTGGGCGCGTTGCGCCGCGCGGCCAGGACGGGGCAGGGCGCCCTTCTGGTGATCAGCGGGGAACCTGGCATCGGCAAGTCGGCGGTGCTGCGCGGTGTCCTCGAACAGGCGTCGCGCGCAGGGTTCTCCGTTGGCAGTGGCAAGGCCGAGCCGGGCGACCAGATCGCCCCCGGCGCCCCGTTGCTCGTGTCGCTGCGATCGGGTGCCCGACCGCTGCTGTCCGGTGACGCGTTCGCCAGCCTCGCCACCTTGTACGACAAGCCGCTGTGGCTGGTCGACCGGATCAGTGCCCTTCTCGAGGAACTCGGGATGAGCGCTCCGGTTCTGATCGCCATCGATGACGTCCAGTGGGCCGACCGGCTGACCAGGTTCGCTCTTCGTGCGTTGCCCGCCCGCCTTTCTGGATCCCCCGTCGTGTGGGCGATCACCAGCCGCTGGGTTCCCAGCGGTCCTCTCGAAGAGATCCTCGCGGGCATCGACGACGCCACCAACGTCACGCGCATCGCGTTGGGGCCGCTGACGCACGCGGACATCGACGACCTGGCCGTGGATCGCCTGGGTACCGAGCCGTCCGCGCAGACCCGAAGCCTGCTCGGCAGGGCTGGTGGTAATCCGTTCTGGGCCGTCCAGGTGCTCGACGGCCTGGCGCGACGGCGCGAACGCGGTCAAGGGGTGGACGACCTCCACGCCGAGCTGTCGGTCGGCGTGCGCGGTCGACTCGACGGCCTTTCGGCGGAAGCCGCCGCCCTGGTTCGGTTGACCGCCGTATGGGGACGCGCCCTCGGCGTGTCCGACGCGGGACGTCTGCTGGGGAACGTCTCGGAAGGTCAGGTCGGGATGCTGGCTCGCGAAGGGGTTGACAACGGACTGCTCGGCAACGCCGGAGGGGAGCTGTTCTTTCCGCACGACTTGGTGCGCGAGGCGGTGTACGCGGACATCGCGCCGGACGAACTTCGCGCGCTGCACCGCGACTGTGCCCGCTTCATCGTCGGGGACGGCCGGTCAGCCCTGGCCGCAGCGACCCACTACCGCGCGAGTGCCGTGCGCGACGACGAAGAAGCGGTCCTCGCATTGGAACAGGCCGCGCGCGAATGCATGGTCTCGATGCCCGAGCAGGCAGCCGAATTGGCGCAGCAGGCGTTCACGCTGACATCGGAGGGCCATGCGCTGTGGCTCCTGGCGGGCATCCGGACGGTGGAAACGCTGGTCAACGTTCAGCGGGAGGGCGCGGCCCTGGCCATCGCCGACCGACTGCTCGCCGTCGCCGTCGAGTCGGAGGTCGTCGCCCGCATCCAACTGCAGGCGTGCCGAGCGCTCTGGTGCACGGGCGACTGCGTGGAGATGCAACGGCGCGCAGGTGACGCGCTGGCCCGCGGGGGAGTGTCTGCCGTAACGCGCGCCCAACTGTCTTCGGCACAGGCGCTGGCCGCATCGAGAACGGAAACGGCGGCGCGAACCGAATCCCTGGCACAGAACGCACTCGCCGAGGGAAATCGACTCGGGGACACATACTCTCAGCGGCTGGCCGTCGTGGCTCTGATCGAGGCGGCCCGCAACGAGGGGCGACACCGACTCGCGCTGGACCGCTTCAATGACCTGCGCCGGCTGTCGGACTCGGCGTATCAGGCCGAGGAGATCCGGACGCTTCAGCACCTGGATCGTTACGACGAGGCCGAGGCGGTGCTGGCGAAGATTCGCGACGACCACGACGACGTGGACAGGCTGTTGCCCTCGATGCTCTACGCGCAGATGTGGCAAGACCACAACCTGGCCCGGTTCGACGCCGCCGAAGCCGGCGCACGCACGCTGTTGACGCT
>NZ_JBOGDD010000986.1:0-3383 GCF_050701675.1 Mycobacterium sp.
TCTTCATCATCATGCTGCTCATCACCAGGGCCGTGGTGGCGTCGGCCGTGATCGTGGGCACGGTGGTGTTGTCGCTCGGCGCCTCGTTCGGGTTGTCGGTGCTCATCTGGCAGCACCTACTCGCCACCCCGCTGCACTGGATGGTGCTGGCAATGTCGGTCATCATTTTGCTGGCGGTCGGAGCGGACTACAACCTGCTCCTGGTGTCCAGATTCAAGGAAGAGATACACGCGGGTCTCAACACTGGCATCATTAGGTCGATGGGCGGTACCGGGTCAGTGGTGACCTCCGCCGGCCTGGTGTTTGCCTTCACCATGATGTCGATGGCAGTGAGTGAGCTCACCGTCATCGGTCAGGTCGGCACCACGATCGGTCTCGGCCTGCTGTTCGATACTCTGGTTGTCCGGTCGTTCATGACGCCGGCCATCGCAGCGCTGCTTGGCAAGTGGTTCTGGTGGCCGACGCACGTGCGACAACGCCCCAAGCCGGCACCGTGGCCGAGCCCGCCGAAGCAACCCGAACCCGTCCCGACAGCCTGAGGAGAAACGTCATGACGAAGAGCTTGCGCAATCTAGCCGTACGCGGTGGCCTGGCCGCCGCGGTCTGCGGCATCGCCGCGACGACCCTGGCCGGCCCGGCCGCGGCGGACTCGACCGACGACTTCCCGATACCGCATCGGCTGATCGTCACCACCTGCGACACCGAGCAGTACCTGGCGGCCGCGCGTGACACCAGCCCGGTGTACTTCGAGCGGTACATGATCGACAAGAGCAACCGCCCGGCCGACGTTCAGCAGTCCGCCGAGGACCGCATCCACTGGTTCTTCTCGCTCGATTCCGCAGCTCGCCGCCAGTACTCCGAGGACACCGCCACCAACATCTACTACGAGCAGGTGGCGACCCGCTGGGGCAACTGGGCGAAGGTGTTCTTCAACAACAAGGGCGTCGCCGCCAAGGCCACCGACGTCTGCATGGACTACCCTCGCGGCGACATGTCCGTGTGGGACTGGCCCGTTCACCCCTAGCACGCTCCAACGAAATGACCGCCGAGTCCAAGGACTCGGCGGTCATTCGTCGTTTGGGAGTCAGTGCAGAGGACGCCGCCTGCGCCCGATGAAGACACTGAGGACGACCGCGCCGATGCTCAGTGCGCCGCACGCCACGGCCACCGCGATCAGGTAGACGTCCCGCTTGTTCATCCCCGACGACGACTCGTCCGAAGCCAGCTTGAGCTGGTAATCGCCGGGTAGCGGCGCCTCCTGCGGATCGTCGAGACCCGGGAACTGCTGGGTCTTGTGAACCTCGAAACTCCGCTCCCCGGAAGGAGTCTGCTTCCATTCGCCCCAGGCCGGCGTGACGCCGTCGAGCAGAACCTTGCGCTCGCCGTACTGCGCGTCGTCGCCGACGTCCACGATCTTCGAGACGCGGAACGGCTCGTAGTCGGCGTCCGAGTACCGGACGTGAACGGGAACGTTGGCGTAGTTCAGCAGCGGTGGTGGAGGCGGCGGAAGGGGCAGCCCGGCACCCGGGTAGTACCCGCCACCGAAAAAGCTGCCCACCGCGACGTTGGCGACCTGGTTGATCGGGTTGGTGACCAGCGCCGTGAAGCTGTAGGCGGCGTACTGGGCGACCTCGAGCACGATCCTCGCCAGCGGCGGGATCCACACGATGCGGGGAGCGTTCTGGTAGACGTACACGATCCGCACCGGGTCGCGGTAAGGGTTGCTCAGCACCGGGCGGTAGTACTCGTCGTACTGGACCCAGTCCGGGCGCCACTGCCGCACGTTGCGGTCCCACTTGTCGTCGCCCGCGAGCCGCACCTGATCCCTGTCGCGCTGACCGTTCTTGTCGAATGGTTGCTGCTTGTCCCGGTTGTCCCGGTTCGGCAGGTCGATCACGCGCGAGATGTCGTCGATCTCCTGCTTGGGTGCGGCGACCGGCTTCTCCTCGACGATCTTCGCGCTCTGGGCGATCTCGACGTCCGCGTCGGGTGCCTCCAGCGTCTGCGGGGCGACCTTCTGGACCACTCGCCGCGTCGACTCCACGGCCGACGAAGCCGACGTGGTCGCAGCGACGCTGGCGGTTTTCGTCGATTCGGACGAGGACTCGGTCGATTCACCCGCCGAGGTCGCCGGGCTGGATGTCGACGGTGTCGGGTTCGTCGAACCCTGCTCCTCCGGCGTCGGCGTGCTCTGCGTCGCCGACGTGGCAGGTGCTGGCGGGCTCGAGGACGGCGCCTCGTGCGATGTCGGTGGCGCCGCACTGGTCGCCGTCGACGACGGCGCCTGTCGTGTCGTCGTGACGACCGGAACCGGCGTCGACGGCGCTGGTTCGGGCGCCTGGGTCTCAGTGGGCGTCTCGACGGTCTGGGACTTTTCGGGCGCACGGGTCTCAGTGGGCGCCTCGACGGTCTGGGACGGTTCGGGCGCGCGGGTCTGCGGTGGAGCTTCGACGGTCTCTGGCACCGAGGGCGCGACCGTCACCGGGGACGGCTCCACGGTCGACGGGATGTCGGCCACCGTCGGCTTCTCGACCGGCGCCTTCTCCGGCGCGCGTTCCGGTGCCTGCTTCGGCGCCTCGACGGTCGGCTGTGGCGCGACCGTGGTCGTCGGACCGCCGGGGTCGGTGTGTGGCGCGGCGAACGCGGGCGCGATACCGCCGGTGAGCGCGGTCAGGGAGATCACCACTCCGGACGCCAGCACCGCGCAGACGGTTCGCTTACGACAAATCTCCAACGGTGCACGCATCGTGCATCGACTCCTTCAGTGTTCTGGCGAGACCGTGTCAGCACCCCGATCGGATACGGCCTTCGTGTCTCACAACGTCTATCGGCCGGTCGACCATTTCGTTACTCCCAGCCGGCACTCAGAGTGCACCACGCGGACGGGCGGGGGGAACCGCCGCCAGCAACGCTCGGGTGTACTCGTCCTGCGGCGCGGCGAAGAGGTCGGCGGCGGGGCGGTATTCGACGGCCTCTCCCCCGCGCATGACGAGCACGTCGTGGCTGACCCGTTGGATCACCGCCAGGTCGTGAGCGATGAACAGATAGGTCAAACCCAGCTTCTTCTGCAGGTCGGCGAGTAACTCCAAGACCTTCGCCTGCACCGAGACGTCCAACGACGCGGTGGATTCGTCGAGGATCAGCAGCTCGGGCTCAAGCGCAAGAGCCCGCGCAATGCTCACCCGCTGCCGCTGTCCGCCGGAGAGCTCGTGCGGATAGCGCGAAGCGAACGCTGACGGCAGCCCGACCAGGTCGAGCAGCTCCGCCGTGCGCGCCCGCCGGGCGCCCTTGCCGTCAGCCAGTCCGTGGACGACGAGCGGCTCTCCCACCGACGTCCCGACCGGCATGCGGGGATTCAGCGACGAGAACGGATCTTGCAGGAC
>NZ_JBOGDD010000987.1:0-3632 GCF_050701675.1 Mycobacterium sp.
CCTCCCGAGCCAGCGCGAGGTAGCCCGGCCGCATCTCGGCGGGCAGGTCGCGGGTCGACATGCCGCCGATGAGAAGCTCGGCCAATCGACTCGGCACCAGCGAGTCGAGGAAGCCTCTGGTGTCGTCGACGAGCCCGAGGCCCACCTCGTTGGCCACGATCTTGCGGTCCAACAACCACGCCCTCGCCTCGGCGATCTCCATCGTGGCGGCCAGCAGATCGTGCAGTTCGACGACGTCGACGCCGCGGTCGCGCATCTTGTCCATGAAGTCGAAGTGGTCGCGCCGGGCGTTCTGCACCCAGAGCACGTCGTCGAACAGCAGATCGTCGCAATTGGTGGGCGTCAGCCTTTCGTGGGCGAGCCCGGGCGAGCACACCAGCACCTTGCGCAGCGTGCCGACTTCGGAGTGCACTCCGTAGGCGTCGGCCGGGCGGACCGCTTCGGTCTGTGCCATGTCATTATCCCTTCGAGGTCGGTCAGATCGAGATGGCGCCGGTCGCCAGCGAGACCACTCCGGCGATGGCGCCGAGGACGATCACCGCGAACAGGACGGCTTCTGGGACGGTGAAGACGCGCAGGTTCCGCTCGCGACGCGCGATGACGTACAGCGCGGCCCCCGGCGCGTAGAGCACACACGACAACAGCAGTTTGTCCGTGCCTGCAGCCCAGATCAGGAACAGTGCGTAGAACGACGCCAGGGCCGCGATGAGCGCGTCGGAGACCAGCGACTTGCCGTCCTCGTACGTCTCCCGGGTCGCGGTGAGCTTCAGTAGGTAACCGGCCGCGAGGAGATAGGGAATCAAGGACAGCGCCGCAGTCAGATCGAGCATGAAGTCCAGTGCGTCGGAAGTGAAGAGCAGCATGATCAGCAGGGCCTGAATGAGTCCGGCGGCCATGACGAGGGCCGTGACCGGAGCGCCCTTGGCGTTGGTGCGCGCGAGGAAACGCGGCATGTCATCGGTGGTGGCGGGGATGTAGAGAATCTCGGCCGCCATCAGACTCCAGGCCAGATATGCGCCAAGCACGGACACGATGACGCCGACCCTGATCAACACCGAACCCCACGGCCCGACAATGGATTCCAGAACCGACGCCATGGACGGCTGGTCGACGGTAGCCAGCTCACCCTGCGGCAGGATTCCGTATGACACCAGCGTCACCAACGCGAAAACAGAGAGGACGCTGAGGAATCCGATCACGGTGGCGCGCCCCACGTCCTCGCGCTTTCGGGCGAAGCGCGAGTAGACGCTGGCGCCCTCGATGCCGAGGAAGACGAAGACCGTGATCAGCATCGTCCCCTTGGCCTGCTCGAAGATCGAGGAGAACGAGCGGTCACCACCGCCCCAGAGGTTTTCGGTGAAGTAGTCGGCCTCGAAGGCGACCACGGCGATGACGATGAACATCAGGATCGGAACGACCTTGGCGATCGTCGCGATCCTGTTGATGATGGCGGCTTCCTTGACGCCCCGCAGAATCAGTAGTTGGAACAGCCATACGCCGATGGACGAAAAGACGACTGCCACCACGGTGTCGCCCGCGCCCAGCGCTGGAAACAGTGCGCTCGTCGTGGTCATGATGAGCACCCAGTACGACGTGTTCCCCGCGCACGCAGAGGCCCAGAAACCGAACGCCGAGTTGAACCCCATGTAATCGCCGAAGCCGGCCTTGGCATATGCGAAGATGCCGGCGTCGAGGTCTGGCTTTCGCGTCGCGAGGCGCTGAAACACGAACGCCAACATGAGCATTCCGGCTCCGGCGATCGTCCATGCGATGACGGCGCCCAGCACGCCGGTCTCGACGCCGAACCGGCGTGGCAGGAGGAACACGCCGGACCCGATCATGGAGCCGACGACCATTGCGGTCAGCGTCGGGAGACTGACCTTGTCGCCGGTGGCCTCGGTCGTCTTCTCCGCGGTGCTCACGCGTCACCTCCTGCTTCCACGTGTGTTCAGCCGAATGGTCCCGCTGACTGACGCTAGCCATTCGGGCCCCAACCGCGGGCCTAATTGACGCGATCGACCGTCGGTTCGTCGGCGCGGTGGATGCCGGTGCGAGTCGCGCGCTAGCGTGGGCGGATGCGCGCGACGTCGGAACCCGCCGCGGTCGGCGTGGTGCTGGCCGCGGGCATGGGCACGCGTGTCGGTGCCGACGGCAACAAGGCGTATCTGCGGTTGGCGGGCCGCAGCATGGTGTCGTGGTCGGTGGAGGCGGTCGCCCGCTCGACCAACATCGGCCGGACGGTGTTGGTGTTCCGCCCTGGCGAACGCGATCTCGCCGCCCGTACGCTCGCCGCCGAAATCCCCGATGCGACGATCGAACTCGTCGAAGGCGGTGACACGCGCCACGGTTCCGAGGAGAACGTCCTTGGCCATCTGGCCCCCGACATCGAGGCGGGGGCCATCGACGTGGTGCTCATCCACGACGCCGCCCGTCCACTCGCAGGCACGGCCATGGTGGACGCCGCCCTGGCGACGGCGCGCGCGTTCGGGGGCGCCATTCCCGTGCTGCCCGCCCCGGACGTGGTGAAAGTGGGTGTCGAAGGTGCGATTTCACCAGCCGACGGCACGCTGGCGCGTGTTCAGACGCCGCAGGCGTTTCGCGCCGAGCCACTGCTCACCGCCTACCGACTGGCGGCCGGTGGGAACTTCGACGGCACTGACACGTCAGCGTGCGTCCAGAGTTTCACCGACGTCGACGTGCACGTATTTCCAGGCGCGTCAAGCAATCTCAAGGTGACGTTCGCGCACGACGTCCTGGTCGCGGAGCGGCTGCTGCTGGACCGGATCAGCCGGGACGGCACGCGATGATCGCCGCCATCAGCTGCGCATCGCGTGGGAGCTCGACCTGAAAGCCGTTCGCATCGCCTTCGACGGTGCCGATGTCGAGGCCCGCTCGCATTGCCGTGGTGAACTCGTCGCCGTCGGCCGTAACCAGGCTCGACACCAGATCCCAGAGCGCGGACGCCGTGAAGCCACGCGGATACTGCACCGTGCGCAGGGTGGCGCGGTCCACGGTTCCCAGCACGCTGCCCAGCTCATCGACGGTCTTGACGGTGTCGGTCACCGGCAGTGTGGGCACCACCACGTCGCGGCCATCGCGCAGCGCGGCGATCACCCTGTCGGCCACCTCGCCGGGCGAGAGCGGATGGCGGAGGTCGCAGATCAGCACCGGTGTCGACGAGTTACGTTCGACGCCAAGGTGTTCCAGCCCCGTCACGAGAATCTGCCGTCGCGAAGCCCCTTCGCGCGCCACCGTGACCGCCACGGAGTCCAGGTCGGCCTCTTGCAGGCAGGCCGACGCGTCGGAGGCCAATGCCGGCACGGTCGCGACGACTATCCGGGCATCGGCGACTAGCGTCTGCACCGCACGCACCACCCGGACGAGAGGCGCCTGGCCTCCCCTCGGAGAGAATGCCGTCGCCGGATCCACCGTCCGCGGCAGCGGCACGATCGCGCACGGCTTCATCGAGAAGACAATATCGCCGATCAGCGGAAACGGCGCAGGTATGCCGCCCAATTCCACTGGGCGAGGAACCGTTCGGCTGCCGCTTGGCCCTTGAGGTACTGCGCTTCGACTTCGTTCTCGGTGATGTCGAAGTCGAGGAACCCGACATCTGTCGAGTCCACCCGGAT
>NZ_JBOGDD010000988.1:0-4404 GCF_050701675.1 Mycobacterium sp.
GCGTATACCTCACCAAGCGGGAGGACTTCGCCGAGATGAATGCCGCCTACCAGGAATTCGTCACCGAGCACAGCGGGCAGGTTGCACTGCCTTGCCGCACCACGGTGTTCACCGGCCTGCCCAGGGAGGAGATGCTCATCGAGGTCGACGCGGTGGCCGTCGTCTGAGCGGGTCGCCGGGCCTGCCGTCAGCGTGGATTCTTCTCGCCTGCCTCGACGGCGATGGCGAGCTTGTTCTCGGCGGGCGCGACCGGGCACGTCGCGTAATCGGTGAACGAGCACGGCAGGTTCGCGGCCCGGTTGAAGTCGAGGGTCACCGTCCCGTCGGCCTTGGGTTCGGCGACCGAAAGCGACCTGGCGCCAGGGTACGTCGTCACTCCGCTGGTGGCGTCGGTGAACAGTACGTGCAACGAACCGTCCGGACGCCCGAAGGCGATCAACTGAAAAGTGGTGCCGTCCAGTTCGACGTCGATGGTGCCCACCGCGGTGTGATGGTGCTCGAGTCCTTCGACGACGGCACCCGTCGTCACGGTCTTGGGATGTCTGAATACCCTGAACGTGCCGACGACACGCCATGATTCGCTCGGCTCATAGGCTGGGATGCCGTGGTAGTCGTTCAGATGCGGTGACTTCGGATCGTGGACCCGCAGTGCGACGGAACCCGTTCGGCGGATGACCTCGATGCTGCGGTCCCCGGCCTCGACGTACAGTCCCGGTGCGCCCTCGATCGGTTCGAGGTAGTCGGTTCCGTCGATACCCTCGACGTACACCGCTTCGTCGTCGGCCCGCCACCGGCCCGGGAGGTCGGCGATGGTCGCGAATTCCTCGGTGAGCCAGTGCAAGCCGGTGATGCTCACCCAGCCGAGCGGATCGCCGTAGTAGCGCTCGCGCGCGGTGTGCCACTCATTCCACGCAGCTTCGAACGTGGGTGCCTCGGTGTCTCCGGTGACGGTCATGATGCGAACACTCCTTTGTCGGTCGATTGCGAGATGAGCGGCCTGCTCGGAATCTGCTGGCGCAGAGCGGGAGCGACATCGGACTGGAACAGTTCGAGGCTTCGGCGCTTCTGGGCGGGCGTCACGCCGTCGGCCTCTGCACTGAGGTGGATCACTTCGTGGCCCAGCTGCTCGTGGTAGCGGCTCACCTTGTCGATCACCTGCTGTGGGCTGCCGACCAGCGCCGAGCTTCGATCGATGAAATCCTCGATCGTGTCGAACACCACCGGCATCCCGACTCGCCGCTGAGCGGAGAGGCGCGCCTGGAACGCGGGCCGAAACTCGTCAACCGCCTGCTGTGACGTCGTGGCGACGTGGAAACCCGCGGTTCCCGCGCCGACGAGGGCGTCCTCTGGGCGATGGCCGTAGAACTCCCACCGCTGCCGGTAATGACGCACCAGTTCGGCATAGGGTTCGATCGGGTTGGTCACGTTGGCGGAGAAGATCGGGTCACCGTAACGGGCGGCCAGTTCGACCGACTCCGTGCTGGTCGCGCTGCCGTGCCAGATGCGGATCCGCTGCTGAAGAGGTCGGGGCAGCGCCTTGGCGTTGACCAGGGACGGACGGAACTGGCCGGACCACGTCACATCCTCGCTTTCCCATAGCTGGCGGAACAACTCGTAGCCCTCACGGTTGCGGTCCCACTGATCGCCCGCGGTCACGTGGAACAGTTCGGCCTGCGCGGCCCCATTGCCCTTGCCGATGATCAGTTCGAGCCGTCCACCGGACAGGTTGTCGAGCGTCGAATAGTCCTCGAACGCACGGACCGGGTCGAGCAGGCTCAACGTCGTCACGGCGGTGAATAGCGCGATCTCCGACGTTCTCGCTGCGATGTTGCTCAGCACTACCGGAGGAGACGACGAGATGAACGGATCCTCGTGACGCTCACCGACGGCGAAGCCATCGAAGCCGAGTTCCTCTCCGAGTACCGCGGCATCGATGACGTCGCGCAGCCGGTCGGCGGGGCTCTTCTTCTCACCCGTTGCCGGGTCCGGCTGGTGTGTGATCAGCGTGATCAGCAGGAACTTCACGATGCGCTCACCTGATCTCCTCCGTCGGCAGTCCGCGGGAGCACCCACCCGGAGCCGCAATCTCGTGGACCCGTGGAGATGGGTGTCGTCGACTTCAGAAACCCAGTGCACCACCGTTTCATTCCCGCATCGGCCGCAATGCTCATCATCGCTCACCTGTCAGTTATCTGCTAGATCGCGAAACGCGATGTGCCGCTTGATAGGGTGAGCGCGATAGCGTCTAGGGTTCCGACGCGCCCACGGGTGCGTGTCTGGTCCGAGCGACGCCACCGCAACTCCGGATGAGGTGCGGTCATCTGAACGGACAAAAGCCTGGAGGATCTCCGTCGGCGTGCCCCACGCCGACGAGAAGGTCCTGACCATGTTGGCTCTCGTCCTCGTCTTCCTTCTTGCGTTGGGTGCCGGAGCGCTCGGTGGTTTGGTCGGCACCGGTTCGTCACTCGTGCTGCTACCGGTGCTGGTGATGCTCTACGGGCCGCGCACCGCGATACCCATGATGGGCATAGCCGCGGTAATGGCCAACATCGCTCGGGTGGCGGCCTGGTGGCGAGAGATTCAGTGGCGACCCGTCGTTGCGTACGCCGTGCCCGGCGCCCCGGCTGCCGTGCTCGGTGCGCACACGCTGCTGACCATTTCGCCGAAGGTCGTCGACGGCCTGCTGGGTGCCTTCTTTCTCCTGATGATCCCGCTGCGGAGGGTGATGGCGGCACGGCAGTGGCGGCTTCGGTTGTGGCATCTTGCCGCCGCAGGCGTCGTCGTCGGTTTTCTGACCGGGCTGGTCCTTTCGACCGGACCGATGAGCGTTCCGGTCTTCACCGGATTCGGACTCAGCGGTGGTGCGTTCCTCGGATCGGAGGCTGCCAGCGCGTTGGTGCTCTACGCGGCCAAACTGGGCACCTTCGGTCAACTCGGCGCTCTCACGACGGGTCTCGTTGCCCGTGGATTGTTGATCGGGGCTGCGTTGATGATCGGCCCGTTCCTGATCCGCGGACTGGTGCGCCGACTTCACTCGCATACGTACGGCCTCCTCATCGACGTGGTCCTGGTGGTCGCCGCCGCAGGCATGTTCCTGGTCTCCTGACCACGGGCGGCCGACCGTCCCGCCAGATATGCGTTCCGTGATCCAAACCATTTCGCCTGCCCCGCAACGAGACTTACCGTGGGGCCGGATTCGCCATTCTCCGATTCACGCCATCCAGTTAGAGGTGAGGAAGATGACCACTACCCACACCGCCCCGTACGCGGTCGTACCCGCCAGCCCGCTCCTCGGCGCCGAGATCGTCGGCGTCGACTTGGCGCACGGTGTCGACGAGGCGACCGCTCACGCCCTACGGGAGGACTTCTGGCGGCACAAGGTCCTGGTGTTCCGCAACCAGCACCTGTCGCCGGATGCGCACGTGGACGCGGTGCGGATCTTCGACGAACCGTTCGACCACCCGCTGTGGCTGCGTCGCGACGAGCACAACCGGCTGGCGTACGTCTTCGATCTGGAGAAGGCCGGAAGTGCCTCGACGTGGCACGTGGGCGGGACCTGGCGGAACCCGCCGTTCAACATCGAGTCGCTGACCTATCAGGTGGTTCCTGAGATCGGCGGTCACACGCTGTGGGCGGATCTGCAAGCGGCCTACGACGGACTCTCCGAGCCGTTCAAGCAACTCTTGGAGTCGGTGAGCGCCGTCTACGACGCCTACCCCGGTGACGGGACGTACGACCGGCCGCCGGTGACGGAGACGGTCGAGCACCCGGTGGTGCGCACGCACCGTCACACCGGACGCAAGGGCCTGTTCCTGAGCTCGTCCGCGTTGCGCCTCACGGGTATCGACCCAGCCGAGGGCAAGGCGTTGCTTCCCTTCCTCCTGTCCCACGCCGCTTCACCCAATTACGCCGTCGACTTCGGTTGGAAGACAGGTGACTTCGTCATCTGGGACAACCAGGCCACGTGGCACTTCGCGGTCAACGACTATGACGGCCCGCGCGCCTACCGCAAGGTGATCGGCGGTTGATCGCATTGGAGGGTTCAGCAGTGACGGGTATTCCGAATCGCGCCATCCGGGGCAAGTCATTGGCGGCCGTACTCGGTGGCGCAGCCGTCGTGGCCATGGGCGCCATCAACGTCTTGAACGGCGGCGGGGCGTCCGATGGGACCGCACTCGTGTCGTCGGGTTCCATGAGCACGGGGCAGACCACCACCGTCCAATACTCGACGGTGGCGAAGGTGGCGGTCGCAGTTCCGGTCGTGAAGGCATCTCCATACGGACAGTCATAGACCGGGGACGCGCGGATTAAGTAGATCTGCATGGTGTGCGTAGTCGATGGTCGTTGTTTCCCGCGCCGGGGGAGTCGATGCTTTCCGAGTAGTTGCGCACGGCGGCGCCGACG
>NZ_JBOGDD010000989.1:0-2780 GCF_050701675.1 Mycobacterium sp.
CGGTGAGAGATAGTCCATGCCACCGAGTTCCCCGCGGCGCGACTGGCACAACTCCATGATCGTGCCGATGAACTCGCTCGGCGCGATGACCGTCGTCTTCACGATGGGCTCGAAGACGGCTCGCACCTTGCCCTCCTGCCAATCCGAGGGGTTCGTCACGACGAGCTCAGTACCGTCGTCCTTCACCACTCGGTACACCACGTTGGGCGCCGTCGAGATCAGGTCGAGATCGAACTCGCGCTCGAGCCGTTCCCTGGTGATTTCCATGTGCAGAAGGCCAAGGAACCCGCAGCGGAAACCGAAGCCCAGTGCCACCGACGTCTCCGGCTCCCACGTCAGGGCGGCATCGTTGAGCTGCAGCCGCTCGAGCGCGTCGCGCAGGTTCGGATAGTCGGAGCCGTCGACCGGGTAGAGGCCCGAGTAGACCATCGGCCTGGGCTCGCGGTAACCGGTCAACGCCTGGGTGGCGCCGTTGCGCGCGGTCGTGATGGTGTCACCGACCTTGGACTGCCGGACGTCCTTGACGCCGGTGATGAGGTACCCCACCTCACCGACCCCAAGGCCCACGCTCGGCTTGGGATCGGGTGAGACGATGCCGACCTCGAGAAGCTCGTGTGTGGTGCCGGTGGACATCATCTTGATCTTCTCGCGCGGAACCAGCCTGCCGTCGACCACGCGGACGTACGTCACGACGCCGCGGTAGATGTCGTAGACCGAATCGAAGATCATCGCCCTGGCGGGGGCATCGGCGTCACCCACGGGTGCAGGCACCAGGCGCACCACCTCGTCGAGCAACTCCCGGACCCCGACGCCGGTCTTGCCGGACACCCGGAGCACCTCCTCGGGCTCGCACCCGATGATGTGGGCGATCTCGCCCGCGTAGCGATCCGGGTCGGCCGCGGGCAGGTCGATCTTGTTGAGCACCGGGATGATCGTCAGCCCGCGGTCCAACGCCAGGTAGAGATTCGCCAGCGTCTGCGCCTCGATGCCCTGCGCGGCGTCGACGAGTAGGACCGCTCCCTCACAGGCCTCCAGCGCACGTGACACCTCGTAGGTGAAGTCGACGTGGCCGGGGGTGTCGATCAGGTGCAGGACGAACTCCTCGTCTCCGACCATCCACGGCAGCCGCACGTTCTGCGCCTTGATCGTGATGCCGCGTTCGCGCTCGATGTCCATTCGGTCGAGGTACTGCGCCCGCATGTCCCGGTCCGCCACCACTCCGGTGATGCCGAGCATGCGGTCGGCCAGCGTCGACTTGCCGTGATCGATGTGGGCGATGATGCAGAAGTTCCGAATCTGCGCCGGCGCAGTGAAGGTCTTGTCGGCGAAGCTGCTGATGGGAATCTCCTGGTGGGGCTACGTGGGCAGCGCGTGCTGCGTCCCGTCAGGATATCGAGCCGACGCCACATCGACACAATCGCGACCGTGACATCCCCCGGTCGCTTCGCTCCTGCCCTCCATGACCTTCCTCGGTCGCTTCGCTCCTGCCCTCCGAACGCCCCCTCACATATGCTCGTCTGATGGCGTCACAGCGAAGCCCGTGGCAGCGGCTTCTCAAGGGCACCGAGCAGTTGGTGTTCAAAGAGGCACCGAAGATCATCCGCCAGCTGCAGAACCCGGAGAACGTGCCGCGCACCATCGGCCAGGGCATCAAGATGGGCATCGACGCAGGTATCGGTGTCCTGAGCGGCACGTCGCCCGGATCTGCGCCTGCGATCACCGCGGGGCGTCCCGTCACGAAGGACAGCGTCCCCACCGCCCATCGGGCCCGCAGGGTGTCCTACGCGCCCGACCTGGACGGCCGCGCGGACCCTGGCGAAATCGTCTGGACGTGGGTGGTCTACGAGGAGGATCCGTCCCGCGGCAAGGACCGCCCCGTACTGGTCGTCGGTCGCGACAGCAGCACGCTGCTCGGGCTGATGCTGTCCAGCCAGGAACGCCACGTGGCCGACCGCGGCTGGGTCGGAGTAGGAAGCGGCAGCTGGGACTCCGAGGGTCGGGCCAGTTGGGTGCGGCTGGATCGCATCCTCGACGTGCCCGAGGACGGCATCCGCCGCGAGGGGGCCATCCTCGACCGCGAGAGGTTCGAGGCCGTGGCGGCCCGGCTGCGGGCCGAGTACTCCTGGAGTTGACCAGCCCCGGTCAGCGCGCCGGACGCCACATGGGGATCAGACTGGGCCCCCCGGCGGGCAACGTGATCTCGCCGGTGGCCTCGAAGCCGAACCGCTGGTAGTAGGGGACGTTGTCCGGATTGCTGGACTCCAGGTAGGCGGGCGCATGCTCGGCGTCGCAGCGGTCGAGGCGCGAGCGCATCAGCACCTGCCCGAAACCCTTCCCCCGCACGTCGGGATCACTGCCGATGACCGCGAGATACCAATGCGGCTCCTCTGGATGCAATGCCTTCATCATGTTCTCGACGACCAGGCCACGCCGCAGGGACCTGCCGAAGGCAACGAGCAACCCCGGCATCGCGCGCAACTCCTCGCCCCGCGTCTGGCGCCACTGACCCGGCGGATCCCACAGGGCCGCGCCACCGATGCCGCCGCCGTCGTCGGGTGCGACCTCGACGCCGCCGCGAGCCAGGTGATGATGGCGCGTCAACGCCTCGAACAGCTTGTGCAGCTTGCGGCGGCGCGCATCCGCATCGGGCAACATCCAGCACATCACGGGGTCATCGAAGAAGGCCCGTCCCAGCGTCTTCGAAAGGGCACGGACATCGGCATGGGTCGCGCGTCTCGCCTGCATGCCTTCGATGCTCTCATCCCTGAGTGATGTAGGCC
>NZ_JBOGDD010000990.1:0-5921 GCF_050701675.1 Mycobacterium sp.
CCTGGTTGGTGCCCGCCTTGAAGCTGCCGATGGCGGCGTCGCGCTGACGTGAGCTCGACGACCCGTCCAGATAGCTGTAGTTCACGCCGACCGCATCCAACTGAGAGCGCAAGACGTCGAGGAATCCGGTGAACTGGCTGAAGACCAACGCGCTGTGGCCTTCAGCCACCAACTCGGGCAACTGCTCGACCAGGAAGTCGACCTTCGCCGCGCCAACGTCGGCCTTCGATTGGTCGACCAACCCGGCGTGGAGGCTGAGCTGACGTAGCAGCGTCAATGACCGGAAGATCTGAAATCGATTCTTCTCCCATTCCCCGAGAAGCCCCAGAACCTTCTGCCGCTCGCGGGCCATCCGGGTGTCGTAGATCCTTCGATGTTTGGCGCCGAGGTCGAGCAGGAGCACCTGTTCCTGCTTGGGCGGCAGTTCTCCCGCGACCTGACCCTTGGTACGCCGCAGCATCACCGGCTTGATCCGGCGCCGCAGCACCGACAGACGTTCCTTGTTGCTGCCAGACTCGATCGGCTTGCGGAAGTGGTTGGTGAACGCCTTGGGTGACGGGAAGAGGCCCGGTGCGGTGATCGACAGCAGTGACCACAGCTCCATCAGGTTGTTCTCCATCGGCGTGCCGGTGATGGCCAGTTTGAACCGGGCCTCGAGCCTGCGCGCGCACTGGTGAGTCTTGCTGGTGTGGTTCTTGACGAACTGGGCTTCATCGAGAATGATTCCCGCCCAATCGATCCCGGCATACGCCTCGAAGTCGATGCGCAGCAGGGCATAGGACGTGACGACGATGTCGGCGGCCGCCGACTGTTCAGCCAGGGAGGTGCCCGACCGGGCCTCGGTACTGGTGACGGCTACCGCGGTCAGCCCGGGGGTGAACTTGTGGCACTCGGCGACCCAGTTGGTCACCACGCTGGTCGGCGCCACCACGAGAAAGCGCCGGGAGCCCTGTTCCGCGACGCGGGCGATCAGGGCGAGGGTCTGCATCGTCTTGCCAAGACCCATGTCGTCGGCGAGCACGCCGCCAAGTTCGTTGTCCCACAGGAACGAAAGCCAATTCAGCCCGTCGCGCTGATAGTCGCGAAGCGTGGCATCCAGACTCTGGGGCACGTCGACCGGCACCGGTGGCCGCGCCGCGCTGAGCCGGACGAGACCTTCCTGCCATCTGGCCAATTGCTCGTCGACGACGCCGAGGGCGAGCAGTTCCTCCCACAACGTGACGTTGTGCGACCCCGCGTTCACCGCGTCGCCCTCGATCTCACCGAGCGCGCGAGCCTCGTCGATCAGTTCCCGCAGACGCCGGATCTCCGGTGTGTCGAGGCGGAAGTAGACTCCGTTTGGCAGCAGCATATGGGTTGCACCCAAGGTCAATTCGGCGATGACCGTCGCGATGGGCACCTGCTGTCCGTCGATCTGCAGCGAAATGCCCAGGTCGAACCAGTCGTTGCGCACCGGCTCCCCGTCGCCGCTGCTGAACTCCAGCTGTGGAGCGCTGTCGTCGGCGCGGAAATTGGGCGCGCTGCGGTCCAACTCGATCGTGAAGGCGTCGCGGCAGTCCAGTTGCGGCAGGAGTTCGCCGATGAGAACCGCTGCCTCGACCATCGTGAGGTCGACGCCTGAACGCAGAGTCGTCAGCGACGCCACCGCAGCCGCACCTTCCGCATCGTGGGATCCGCCGATCGCGACGAGTTCGTCGATGACGCCGATGCCGGTGGTCAGGCGCATTGCCGATCTGATGTGTTGTGCGGCTTGCTGTTTCCAGGTGCTCGACGCCGCCGCAACGGCCCTCAACGCAGGGGTGACGGCCTCCCAGACGAGAACCTCGGCCGTCGCGTCGCGATAGCCCGGCCGCTTCGCGGACGAATCGGGATCGAAGTCGTGGTGCTGGTCGTCGACTTCGTAACGAGTGCTCCAGAACGCATGGACACTGCCCGCGCCGAGCGTCAGCGTGAGCACCGGCGTGGGCCCACTGACGGTGGGTGGGCTGAACAGTCCTTCCTCGATGTCCACCTGCGCGACGTCGACCAACCGTGGCAGGACGTCCAGCGAGAATTCGGCGAGCGTGTCAGCCGGAATGTGCACGCTTTCGTTGCGAACGACCAGATCGAGCGTCGTCCTCGTGGGCACCGGGTCGAAGCGGCCCAGTCGCAGAATTCCGTCGACGACCTGGTACATCCCGTGTGGCGTTGGTGCTCCGATGATGCCAACGCCACTGGGTTCACAACGCTCACCATCGACGATCAGCGCCACCGCCATCACGGCACCGCCAGCGTCGTCGGAGGTGAAGTCGAGCCGCAACTGCGCGCTCTTGATGAAGTCGACGGCTTGCAGACCACTTCCGGTGACGATGGTGATTCCGGCTTCCAGTGCGTCGTCCAGCCGCGACCAGAATGTTGGTGGCATGTAACCGATGGTCATCACGTCGCTGATCGAGACGATGCCGAACCTCTGCACGTCGGCGACGAGCCCTCGCAGGACGTCGTACTGGCGGCGGTCGAACTCGCCGGCGGCCGCGTGGTACGCCAGCCGTTGCCAGTTCAGGCCGGTCTTGATCCAGGTGCCGCGCTTGCCGATGGTGACGGGACGCAGCGCGATCTCGGTGCCGGGGCGGTACCGGTTGGGTGGCGCGACGGAGAACTCCAGACCGATCGGCGAGGCGTGTTCGGCATCGGGAGGGGCCAGCTCGTCGAGCATCTTGGTCAGGACGGTGCGCCAGCGGTCGGGCGGCGGTGGGTGCGCCGAGGAGGCGGTCAGCAGCAGCGCGACCGCGTGTTTGCAGTAGGCCCCCACCGGACACGTGCAGTCGACCGATCCGAGTACGACGTCGTCGCCGGTGCGCTTGAAGCCAATGGTCACCCGGTACAGGTTGTTGCCGGAGCCGGAACAGAAACCGGTGAGCTCGGACCCGTCATCGCTCCACGCCATGTCGCGGACGCGGCCCAGATTGGCGTATCTGGTACCGCGCATGACGGTCGCGGCATCGAAGTCGGCGAGCAGCTCACCGACGTTGAGGGCGAAGCTCCTGCGCGGCAGCATAGACGAAGGATAGGGACGCACCCCGACAACGTCCGAGGCTCGGCTACCAGGTGCTGGTTCGGAGCACGATCTCAGCGGCCAACTGGGCGGTGGACTCGTGGGCGCTGCGCCGCCCCAATAACTCGACCACGCGAAAGTCACCGTAGACATAGCGCTGGCTGGCCTTGGCGACGTTGCGCGCCGCGGGCGTGCTGACCAGCGCCGTCGTGTTCACCTCCACGGGCGGGCAGTGCTCGTCGCGGATGATGCCTGCCTGATCGGGGACACGTGGGTGACCGCGGTCGACCACGACCAAGCCGATGAACCGGTCGAGCCGGGTGGCGGCCAGCTCCCACGCCAATTCACCGCCGACGCGGTCACCGACCAGAAGGGCCCAGCGGACGCCGAAGCTGTCGAGGATGCCGACGACGGACTTCGCGCTCAACCGCGGGTCGGGAGCGATGACGACGGTCCGCAGTGACGCGGTGTGCAGGCGCTGACAGACCGCGTCGTAGGCGGCGGGCCCTTGATGCGCGGCCCCGAGCAGGACGACGACCGACCCCTTCTCGGGGCCCGACACGTCGACGGTCGCCGGGAACCCGTCGATGGTGAGCACGGTCGATGGCATTGCGCCACGCTACAGGGATAGATGATGTTCAGTGCCGGTTTTGGTGGGCTTTCAATCCAACGTCGGGCGTCAGTGCAGCCGCTCGGCCTGCTTGTCGGTGACGTCCAGAAACGTCTGCGGCAGCGTCCCTTTGACGGCGATCGACGGTGCGGGCGTGGGGAACGCGATTCCGAACATTCCGGCCCGCCCGACATTCTCGAAGGCAAAGTACACGCTGCTCTCGCCCCCTTGCAACTGCATGGTCTGCTGGTACACCAGCGAGTCGGGACGCGCCGACTTCAACTTGGTGGTGGTGATCGGGATCGGCTCCGACGCCTGGTCGAAGTACGTCAGGTACGTCTCACAGCGCGCAGCCGTGGTGGCCAGCTTGTCCAGGTCCAACGGAGACGTCAGGACCGTCATCACGATCCGGGCGCCGTCGTAGCCGACGCTATACTTCGCGGCGCTGCCTGGTCCGCGCTCGGCCGAGGCGGCGATCACGCGGGTCAGACCGTCCGAGCATCCTTCCGGCTGGGACAGCATCGCCGGCGGTCCGCCGTCGCCGTCGGGTTCTCCGGGTTGCTCGGTGATGCGGTCGAACTGGACACCCGGCGGAAAGTCGGCCGCGGTCAGCAGGGTGTCGTTCAACCGTGCACCCGGCCAAGTGGGGGTGCCCTTGATGGCGCAGCCGGACAGTGTGAAGGCGGCCAGGACGAGCACCGCCGCTGCCGCGCGCCGTCCGGTCATGGACTCAGGCTACTCGTGACCTGCGGACTACGGGCCGATCGACGAGGCGATGACGGGCCGCTGCGGTGCGCCATTCTCCAGCAGGTCCAAGACGGCGGCGACGTCGAGATGCGCCGCCAGCAGGTCGGCCATCACGTCGAGTTGCGCATCGCGGCGGGCGGTGACGTCCACGTCGTCGGCGACGACGAAGCCGTGCCTGCCTGCAGCCGCAGCCGCCTCCGTCAACCACCGGCGTCGCACGTCGTCGTTGTCGAGCAGCCCGTGCCAGTGCGTGCCATACACGGGGCCACGACGAAGGCCGACGTCCAGCCAGGAGTCGTCCGTGTGCCTACTCACCCGACCGTGGTGAATCTCGTACCCCCGCAACGGCACATCCCAGTGCCGCAGCACCTTGGCGGGTTCGAACACGATGTCGGCGTCAAGGAGCCCGAGGCCCTCGACGTGCCGCTCCCCCGACTCCACCGCATCGTCGATGGCCCGGCACAGCATCTGGAAACCACCGCAGATCCCGAGCACGGCTCGACCGGACGCGGCATGGGCCACGACACCGTCGGCCAGCCCGCGGTCGCGCAACCACGCCAGGTCCGAGACCGTCGCCTTGCTGCCTGGCAGGACGACGACGTCCGCGTCGGCGAGGTCGGCGAGGTCGGTCACCCATCGGACCAACACGCCCGGCTCGCACGCCAACGCCTCGACGTCGGTGGAGTTCGAGATGCGCGGCAGGCGGATCGCGGCCACCCTGAGCGAGTCCTCACCTCGCGCTGGCTGCGGGACGCCCACGATCCGGTGGGACTGCACGGACAGCGAGTCCTCCGCGTCGAGCCAGAGTCCGTCGTCGTACGGGATGACGCCGTAGGTGGGCCGCCCGGTGAGCAGCTCCAGTTGGTCGAGCCCCGGCTTGAGCAAGGCGGGGTCACCGCGGAACTTGTTGACCACGAAGCCCGCAATCAGGCGCTGGTCGTCGGGCTCCAGCACGGCGACGGTCCCGAACAGATGCGCAAGCAGCCCGCCGCGATCGATGTCACCGACGACGATGACCGGCAGGTCGGCCGCCCGCGCCAGGCCCATGTTGGCCAGATCGGTTGCGCGCAGGTTGATCTCTGCGGGTGAGCCCGCTCCCTCGCAGATGACCGCGTCGAATTCGCTTCGCAGCGCGCTCAGTTCGTCGCGCACCACCGCGGCGAGCGCAGTACGGTGCTGAAAGTAGTCGCCCGCGGCGACCGTGCCCTCGACCTGGCCCATGACCACCAATTGGGAGGTCCGGTCGCCGCCGGGTTTGAGCAGAATCGGGTTGAACCGGGTGCTGGGCGCCAGACCTGCCGCGCGGGCCTGCATTGCCTGGGCCCGCCCGATCTCCCCGCCTTCGACGGTGACCGCCGAGTTGTTGGACATGTTCTGCGCCTTGAACGGCGCCACCCGGATACCCTTGCGCGCCAACAGGCGACACAGGCCAGCCACCACCATCGACTTGCCCGCGTCCGAGGTGGTGCCCGCGACCAGCAGCGCCGAGCCGGTCACGTTTCTCTCGCGAGCAGACGCAAAGGGCCCTCA
>NZ_JBOGDD010000991.1:0-2462 GCF_050701675.1 Mycobacterium sp.
GCAAGACACCCTGAATCCACCACCGGAAAGGGGCGGTTTCCGACGCTCCACGTCGTCGCGTCAGTCCTTATGTGACGCCAGTCCTTATTTGACGTGGCGAATCCGCGGTCAAGAGGTCCGATGGCGAGATAGCCTCGGTTCGATCCACGCAGCGTTAGCTGAACGGGCAGCTCGTGGTCATCGGGCAACTAGTGGGGGTGCCCGGATCCAGCGAGAGGGGCAGTGACCAATGAGACTCAGCCAACTACTGGGCAGCGCCGGCGTCGTTGCCCTGGGCATGGCGTTCGCGTGCGCGGTACCCGCGTACGCCGCGCCCGAGCAGGCCTGTGTGCGACCCGACGGCAGTCCATGCCCGCCCATGGCACCGGGATGCGTGCAGGAGAACGGCCTACCGTGCTCGGGCGCCCTTCCCGACATCAACGCCGCATGTATGCAGAACCCGGTCGTCTGCAGGTGGCTCGTCGGGTGATGTCGGCGTCCCTTCTCGACGCTTATAGATGCTCCGCCGCACACTCCGTCCAACCAGCAAGGGAATCCACAGCTACGCCACGGTGCGGTGCGGTGCGGTCGGGCCGTTTTATTTCCCTGCGCTGCAACGATTTTGACCTGGATCAGTCGGATCATTCCATGAGCTCCCCTGGAGTGCCATCAAACCCCGGTTCGTCGAATCCTTTCGATTCACGAACGTGAGAGTGACGTGCATGCCGACGACGCTGGCGCATGCCAAGAGGGGCTGCGGCCCATGACGAAGCTCGGCCCCGACACCAGGGGGGTAGGTGACGGGGCCGAGTCATGCGGGAGCTTGGGGGGAAGCTCCACGAGTCACTGTAGGCAAGATTCCTGTGAGACGCAGTGAGAGATCTGTTTGAGGCTCGGAGAACGGTACGAACTACCCGCCCAACCTCTGGCAGACCTGGACACGTTCAACCATTCACCACGCTGGAGCCAGATAAGGAATCAGACCGGGGCCGTCCGGCTTCCTCGACCTACTGCCGCTGGACACGTGTCTAGATCATGATTTGGTAGCGCCCCGCCCCAGAGGGCCGGCGGCTCGCTACACCTCGGCATCCCATGCAGTCCATTACCCCAAGAGCATGTTCGTTCCAGACTTGCCAGCACATCCGGCCGATGGATATCTTGGACACGTGTCCAGCGAAGGCTCTACCGACGTGGCAGATCTGGCGGCGCAACGACGCAAGCGATCCCGCGCAGAGGCCTTCGCCAAGTTGCTCGATGCGGCGATGGAGCTACTTCGTGAGTCCGCGTTCGAGGTCATCACGGTCGGCGCGGTGGCCGAGAGGGCGGGAGTCTCCGCGGTGACCGCGGACGAACTGTTCTCCTCGAAGAGCGATCTCATCGTCGAGATCTGCCTCCGCCGAATTCACGACGTTGCCCTGAGTACGGATGCCACTCACGGTTCCATCGCGCGTGTCGCTGCGCAGCTGAGCCAGATGATGCTGGTGGTGGCGGAGGAGCCCGCCGTCGCGACGGCCTGCGCCGCGGTCTTCCTCGACAGCGGACCGACCGCCGAGCGAGCTCACGAGCTGATCGGCCTAGAGATCCATCGACTCATCGCCACGGCCGTGGGGCCAGGGTCGTGGCCAGAGGTCATCACGACGCTAGAGCTGGTTTTCTCTGGGGCCTTGATTCAGGCCGCGGCTGGAGCCATGACCTTTCAACGCGCCGCCGACCGAGTCCAGACCGCAGTCAGCCTCATCCTCGAGGGAGTCCCGCAGTACTGAACGACCTCGAGAACGGGCGGACCGGCGTCCCACTCGGTCTAGAGGTTGCGACGTCTAGCGACTGCGACGGCCAGCGCTGCCGCAACGAAGCACGCCGTGGCGTACTCCAGATTGCCGACCGGGGTGCCGTCGTCGGCTCTCGGCAGCTTCATCGCGCGTGTCGAGAGCATAAGGGCGGACATGGCCGTGACCGAACAACTAGTCGAAGTCGTGGCCTACATCATCGAAACGCTCCCCCACTCGCCGCAACTGGTACTGCTTCTTGCGAACGACCGCTCCAATTCGTTCAGCCGAATGATGCTGGCTCCCAATGAGATAGCTCGTTGCCGCACCATACTCCAACACACTCACATCGACTGGGCAGGCCTCGGTTACGATGACGCGACCATCGACGAGCTCGCGGAGTTCCTGCTGCGCATGATTCAGTCCATGGTCGTCGCACCCCTTGAACCACCCCGATCGAGTACCGAGTTGCGGGCCTACCTGCGTCGGTGGATCGGGCCTGCGCTGACGTAGTCCGGCGCGGACAGCCCGAGGATCACCGATCACCGATCAACGGGCCTGGACGGGTGATCCGCCTCCACCGATCAGGGATTGAACCGTTTGAATCTCGCGGTTCTGAAAGGGCATTCCGTCGGGTTGCAGGAGGTCGCTGAACCACACCTTCGGAGCCGATGGATAGGGATTATCCCAGGAATCCCACGGCAGATAGGTCTGAGT
>NZ_JBOGDD010000992.1:0-7881 GCF_050701675.1 Mycobacterium sp.
CGACCACTCCGACCCATGCCAGCCTAAACCCCAGGTTGGGGATGAACCACCGACTGTGGACAACCACCCCACCAGACCCCGAAAATGTCGGAGCCACGTGCTACGCGATGGGGTGATCCGATGGACCGGGCCTCTAGCTCTCGCCCGGCTTCTCCAGAACGCCCTGGGCCGCCTGGGCGCGGTTCTCGTAGGTCTGCCTGGCGGTCTTGTCGAACTCGAGGAAGACGTGGTCGTTGCCCATCTGCTTGGACAGCCGGCGCCTGCCACGCGGCCCGAGCATCGACGTGACGGCGCCGATGAAGCGCAACGGGGTCGGCACGGACACGTGGGTCTTGGGCTTGTCGAGGGCCTTGACGATCGCGGCGGCGATGTCCTCGGGCTGCACCGGCTTCTGCGCGCCGGTGTTCTTGGTGCCGGCAATCAGCTCGGTGTTGGTGAACGTCGGCAGGATGACCGTCACCTCGACGCCCTGCGGCGCGAACTCGTCGGCCATCGCGGTCGACAGGCCGACCACGGCGAACTTGGTCCCGGCGTAGACCACCTGTCCGGGCACGGCCACCATGCCGGCCATCGAGGCGATGTTCACCACGTGCCCGCGACGGCGCCGGACCATCTCGGGGAGCACCAGCTGGCATCCGGTGAGCACGCCGTAGAAGTTGACCTCGATCGAGGAGCGGATGGACTGCTCGGACTGTTCGAGGAATGGACCGACGGGCATGACGCCTGCGTTGTTGATGAGCACGTCGATGTGGCCGTCACCGTCGGTGCGGGCCTTGTCGAGGAACATCTCGAACGACTCCCTGTCGGTGACGTCCAGGGGATGGCCGGTGACCTGGCCGAACTTGGCGAGGCCGGTGACGGCTGACTCCAGGACCGCCACGTCCCGGTCGCCGATGACCACCCGGGCGCCACGGGCCAGAAGGGCCTTGGCGGTGGCGTGGCCGATGCCGCGGGCGGCACCGGTGATCGCGATTGTCCTGCCCCTGATGTTGTCCATGGGGCCAAACTTTACATGTGTCAAGTTTAGATTTGAAGGCCGGTGACCTTGCAATCACCACGAGGCGAAGGAAGGTCTGCGGAATGCGGAAGGCCGCTTCGCGGTAGACATTGGGGTGATGACTCTGCCAACCGTCGACGGGCTGCGGTTCGTCACGGTCGGCCAGCGCGACCCGCTGGCCGAGCCGCTGCTGGCCGAGCTCGCCGTCGAGTACGCCACCAGGTACGGCGGCACCGTGGAGCTGGTGGACGGGTGGCTGCGCGACCATCCGGCCGACGAGTTCGAAGCGCCCGACGGCGGCATGTTGATCGGGCTGGTCGATGACCAGCCCGTGACCGGGGGCGCGTTCCGCCGCTTCGATGCCAAGACCGCGGAGCTCAAGCGCATCTGGACCGACGGCGGGCACCGTCGCCGCGGGCTGGCGAGGCGCCTGCTCGCCGAGTTGGAGGCACTGATCGCGGCCCGCGGCTACCTGCGCATCTACCTGACTACGGGCGACCGTCAGCCGGAGGCTGAGGCCCTCTACCTCGCGACGGGGTATCGAAGGCTCGACGAGCCACTCCCGGCCCAAGGTGACGTCTTCCCGATGGCGTTCCTCAAGGAGCTGTCGTGCCCCGGCCATTGAGCGTCGCCGTGGCACTCGAGGGATACGGCTGGCACCCGGAGGCCTGGCGCCACACTCCCGACCGCCAACCGCATCTGCGCGGCCGCTTCTGGGTGGACGTGGTCAGGACCGCCGAGCGCGGCATGCTCGACTTCGTCACCTTCGACGACGGGCTGACGCCGCAGCGGCGCCGCAAGCCCGAGATCGAACCGCGATGGCTAACGGGGCGACCCGATGCGGTACTGCTCGCGTCACGGGTCGCCCCCGCCACAACGCACATCGGGCTCGTCCCAGTGGCAGCAGTGACACACACCGAGCCGTCCCGTCTGGCCACGGCGATCGCGACGCTCGACTTCGTCTCCAAGGGCAGGGCAGGCTGGCAGCCCAGGATCAGTGGTACCGCCCAGGAGGCTGCCCTGTTCGGCGGGCGCGACGTCGGCGGTGACGACCTGTTCGCCGAAGCCACCGACGTGGTCGACGCGGTGCGAAGGCTCTGGGACAGCCCGTCCGGCACGCCGCGACCGCCACAGGGCCAGCCCGTCGTCGCCGCGCTTGCGCATGTCACACCGGTCTACGAGTTCGCCGCCCGCAGTGCCGACCTCGTCTTCATCACGCCGAAGGACGACGAGCAGCTGCTGACCATCCTCCGCGAGGTCGGGGACTCCGGCGGTGCCCACCTGCGGGTCTACGCCGATGTCTTGGTGGCATCGGCCGGCGTCGTGGATCGTCGCTCCGACGCGTACGTATTCGACCGCACCGCAACCGAACTGGTGGATCTGCTGGTGCGCTGGCAGCGCTTGGGGGTTGACGGTGTCCGGCTGCGGCCCGCCGTCACCGCGATCGATCTGCCCTTCATCGTCGACGAGGTCATGCCGCAGCTGCGCGCCGCGGCAGGCCTGCGCGCCGCCTACGTCGACGGCGAGACCCTCCGACAGCGCCTCGGGTTGCCCGTGGCGGACAATCGATATCAGAAAGCGGTGCCGATGTGACCGTGCCCTTGTCCATCCTCGACCTCTCGCCGGTCAGCGAGGGAAGCGACGCCGCGACGGCGTTGCGCAACACCGTCGACCTGGCCCAGCACGCCGAGCAGTGGGGATACCGCCGCTACTGGCTTGCCGAACACCACTTCGTTGCGGTGGCGAGCTCGTCTCCCGCCGTGCTCATCGGTCAGCTGGCCGCCGCCACGGAGCGGATTCACGTCGGCGCGGCCGCCGTCCAGCTGGGCTTCACCACGGCCGTGGCGGTCGTGGAGGACTTCGGCATCCTGGACTCCCTTCACCCCGGTCGCATCGACCTCGGCGTCGGCCGGTCGGGTCAGCGTCGCCGGGAGGCCAACGCCGAGAAGCCCGATGCGCCTGCGGACCAGCCCAAGCCGCCGCCGAGGACGTGGCACGAAGTCGACGGTGTCATCGTCCCGAAACCCTTCGACCTCAGTGCGCTGATGCGCAACCCTCGGCTGAAGGCCAGGATGTCGCTGCTCCAGCAGCCCGACGCGAACGTACCCGACTTCGCCGATCAGGTCTCCGACATCCTCGCGATGATCGACGGCACCTTTTCGATCGATGGCGTGCAGGCGCACGTGACGCCGGGGGAGCGCGGAGATGCGTTACGGCCGTGGGTCTTCGGTAGTAGCAAGGGTCAGAGTGCGCAGGTGGCGGCCGCGAACGGGCTACCGTTCGTCTCGAGCTATCACATCACCCCGGCGACCGCGCTGGAGGCGATCGAGGCCTACCGCAACGCCTTCGTGCCGTCGGATGCGCTGCGCGAGCCGTATGTCGTGGTGTCGGCCGACATCGTGGTGGCCGACGACAGCGAGACGGCGCGGCACCTGGCGTCGACCTACGGGCATTGGGTGTACGCCATCCGCGCGGGCGACGGCGCCGAACCGTATCCCGATCCCGACGCGAGCTTGCCGCTGTCGCCGGAGCAGGCTGAGGTGGTCAAGGACCGCACCGCAACGCAGTTCGTCGGCGACGCCGACGAGGTGGCGCACCGACTCGATGCGTTGCAGCGCGTCACCGATGCCGACGAACTCGTCGTCACGTCGGTCACGCACCGGCACTCCGACCGTCTTCGCTCTCACGAGCTGATCGCCAAGCGCTGGGGGATCTGACGTTCAGAGAGGGTAAGCACCGCAAGCAGATTCATCTAGCGGCGCGGTGCGGTGGTCAGGTCGACTTCGAGTCGTACGTCCACCTCGCGCGCTCCGCGGAGCGGGGACTGTTCGACTTCCTCCTCCTTACCGACGTGGACACGTTGACCATGTTGGCATCGCTCGCGGCCGTATCCGACCGATTGGGTCTGGTCGGCACTGTCGACACCACGACTGACCAACCCTTCGCGGTGGCAAGGCAACTCGCCACTCTCGACCACCTGTCCGATGGCAGATCGGGTTGGCACGCGGCGACCACGTCGGACACCGACCGCTACCCACGGGCAGCGGAGTTCATCACCGTCGCCCGCGCGTTTTGGGACAGCTGGGAGACCGGTGCGGTTCGCGCGGATGAGGAGACCGGTGTCTACGCCGATCCCGGACGCATCCACGCCGTCGAGCATCGAGGCACGCAGTTCGACGTTCGGGGATACGCCACCGTGCCAGCCGGCCCACAGGGGCACCCGGTCCTGCTGCTTGACGGCGATTCCGCGGATGGGCAAGAACTCGGCGCCGAGTACGCCGATGTCCTCGTCGCGCTGGACCCGGGCCAGCAGAGCTACGCGGACGCCAAGGCGCGAGCCGTCGCCCACGGCCGGGATCCCCAACGGCTCAAGGTGTTTCAGAACCGACACTTCGTCGGCACGCCAGCGCAGGTGGCGGCCGAGATGGACCAGCACGTGCAGTCGGACGTCTGCGACGGTTTCATTCTCGACCCGTACCTCGTGCCACACGGACTCGACGAGTTCGTCGACGCGGTGGTGCCCCTTCTGCAGGAGCGCGGTGTGTTCCGCACGGAGTACGAGGGCGCCACGCTCCGCGAGCATCTAGGGTTGTAGGGCGGCTACGCTCGACTCGTGCTGTCGGAGCTGACGGTGGGCTGGCTGATCCTCGCGGCTGCCCTGTTGACGGGTCTTTCAGGCGTGGGGCTGCGGTCCTACGTGGGCCGTAAGCCCCACACCAGGATCGGCCGGATGACCAGGAAATTCCGGGAATCCGCTGTGGGCGGGGTCCTGTACGGTCCGGTCGCCACCGATGCGCTCGACCCCGAGGAACTCGACCAGACGATCCTGATGCCGACCATCGTGCTGGGCTGTGGCCTCATGCTGACCGCGATCTTCCTTCTCGGCTACGAGATCCTCACCTGAGCCGTTTCAGCGGGCGGCCTGCTCGGCCGCCTCCCTGATCGGTCCACGCCACACGGGGCCGTGCCCAGGAAGCAGGACGTCGGTGTCCAACATCCCGAGCGCCGACAGGCTGCGGCCACAGGCGCCCTGGTCGTGGTTGAACAGCCCGGGCAACAGTTGCGGACCGTGGCGCTTCGACACGGGATGACCGGTGACGAGCGCGTCGCCGCTGATGAGCACGCCGTCCACCACGAACGAGCAGTGGCCGCCGGTGTGGCCTGGCGTCGGAATCGCCATGGGCATGCCCGGCAGGGCCGCGGCGACCTCCTCGGTGAGGGCCTGCGCGGTCGGGATGCCGTCACGGATCAACGCGCCCATGCGGGCGATGGTGAGCGACCACTTCAGATAGCGCGGCAGCCAGGCCTTGGCCGCCAGGTCGATCGGCGAGACCTGCTCCAGATACTCGCGGTGGGCGTGGCCTACTTCGCTCGCGTGGCAGAAGACGGGCGTGCCATGGGCTCTGGCGAACCAGATGGCGGTGCCGAAGTGGTCGACATGGGCGTGGGTGAGCAGGATGGCGCGGATGTCGTCGGCACCGAATCCGAGTTGCCGGACCGAATCGAGTACTTCCTTGCGCTGATCCGGGTAGCCGGCGTCGATCAGCACGACGCCTCTTCCATCGGTGACGAGGGTCCAGTTGACGAGGTCCGTCTGCGCGAAGTGGACGGTGTCGGTGATGGCCGTCAGAGCCGTCATCCGACGAGTGTATCGAGCGCGATGGAATATCCATTCGATGCGAGGGGTAGAACAGATACGTGGCTGAACTCAAGTTGGGATACAAGGCGTCGGCGGAACAGTTCGCCCCGCGTGAGCTCGTCGAGCTGGCCGTGGAGGCCGAGGCGCACGGCATGGACAGCGCGACGGTGAGCGATCACTTCCAGCCGTGGCGACACGTGGGCGGTCATGCGCCGTTCTCGCTGGCGTGGATGACGGCGGTTGGTGAGCGCACCAAGCGTCTGGTGCTTGGCACCTCGGTGCTGACTCCGACGTTTCGTTACAACCCGGCCGTCATCGCCCAGGCGTTCGCGACGATGGGGTGCCTGTACCCGGACCGGATCTTCCTTGGCGTCGGCACCGGCGAGTCACTCAACGAGATCGCCACCGGGTACGAGGGGGAGTGGCCGGAGTTCAAGGAGCGCTACGCCCGGCTCCGGGAATCCATCAAGCTGATGCGCGAGCTGTGGCTGGGTGACCGAGTCGACTTCGACGGTGAGTACTACAAGACCAAGGGCGCCTCCATCTACGACGTGCCCGAGGGCGGCATCCCGATCTACATCGCCGCGGGCGGACCCCAGGTGGCCAAGTACGCAGGCCGTGCCGGCGACGGCTTCATCTGCACCTCGGGCAAGGGCGCGGAGCTGTACAAGGACAAGCTCATCCCCGCGGTGAAGGAGGGGGAGGAGGCCGCAGGCAAGAGCCCTGACGCCATCGACCGGATGATCGAGATCAAGATCTCCTACGACACCGATCCCGCACTGGCGCTGGAGAACACCCGGTTCTGGGCGCCACTGTCGCTGACCGCCGAGCAGAAGACCAACATCCACGATCCGCTGGAGATGGAGAAGGCCGCCGACGAGCTGCCGATCGAGCAGGTCGCCAAGCGCTGGATCGTCGCCTCGGATCCCGACGAGGCCGTCGCCAAGGTGAAGGACTACGTCGACTGGGGCCTCAACCACCTCGTCTTCCACGCCCCCGGCCATGATCAGCGCCGCTTCCTCGAGCTCTTCCAGAAGGATCTGGAACCGCGGCTGCGCAAGCTCGCCTAACGCGCTTAGTTGCAGGGGAGGCCGAGCGTGCGCTGCTCGAAGAGATCGGCGCCGCGCGCGACTCCGCCGGTGGCCTCGAAGCCCGAGGCCACCCGCTGCGCGCCTGCGGTCATCGTCATCGCTTCGCGAACCTCCGCCCGCAGCCGCGGAGTCGACAGCCTCCTTGCGGGCAGCCGGGTGCCGCACCGTGCCACTTCGACGCGGCGCGCCACCTCGAGCTGATCGCGGCCGAACGGGACCACGCACACCGGAATGCCACGCGCCAGCGCCTTCTGCGTTGCGCCCATTCCGCCGTGCGTCACCGCACACACCGCGCGGTCCAGTACCGCGCCGTGTGGAACGAACCGGCACACCGTCGCGTTGGGCGGCGCGGCGAAGTCGTCGGGCCGCCCGGCGGGCACGGTGGCGACCACGTGCACGGGTTCGTCTGCCAGTGCGGTCAGCGCCGTGCGAAGTAGGCCTTCGTCGGCCTGCTTCTCCGACGACGTCGTGACGAGAACGATCGGTCGATCGATCGCGGCCATCCAGTCGGGGGTCTCGTCCGGTCCCGGATCGAGCACGCATGGCCCGATCATCCCCACCGAATCGCCCCATTGGGTCTGTTCGTACTCGAACGGCTTGCCCGTGGCGACCAGGATCAGCCCCGCCCGGCGCAGGAAGGCGTCCATCGACGCCACTGGCGCCACCCCGACGTTCGCACGAACCTCGTTGACCGGCGGCAGAATCACCCTCTCGAGCCTGCCGGTCACCACCCTCCGCACCACGGCGTCCCGGACCGATCCCAACACCCCCGTCACCGGCCTCAGGCCGAGACCGAATGGCGGCACCCCTGGCGAGCGCAGGGCAGGGGTGTACGGCGAGAAGCACGCCCACGGAACGCCGCTGGTCTCCGCCGCCGAGAGGGCGCCCCAACAGTTCACGTCGACGAGCAGTGCGTCGGGGCGAACGTCCAATACCGCATCGGCGAGGTCGGTGACCTCGTACGTGGACCGGTGCGCGAATGCTCGAACCGACAACTTCAGTGCCACATAGGGATTGGTGGCAGTCCAGTCGTCGTGCTCGATCTCCTCGATCCGTGGATCGATCGTGGCTGCGGCGAAACCCAGTGTCCCCGCGAGGCTGACACCGCCTGCCAGCGTTCGCACGTGAATCGAATGGCCGCGTCGGCCCAGCTC
>NZ_JBOGDD010000993.1:0-2219 GCF_050701675.1 Mycobacterium sp.
CATCCAGGCCATCGAGGCCGAGGTGCCGGGCGGCGCCAAGTTGACCTACATGCTGCACCCTCCGACGATGCGGGTACTGGGACGCAAGAAGAAGATCGGCTTCGGCCCACGCACACATGGCGTGCTCAGGCTGCTCGCGAAAGGGCGCGTTCTGCGCGGCACCCCGTTCGACCCGTTCGGGTACGCGCATCTGCGCAGAGTCGAACGTTCGCTGATGGCCCACTACGAGACCATGGTGGCTGACTTGGCGGCCAACCTGACCGTCGAGTCCTTCGACACCGCCGTTGCGGCCGCATCGTCAGCAGATGTCGTACGCGGCTACGAAGACGTGAAGCTGCGCAACGTGGCCACCTATATCGTGCGACTGAACGCGCTGGGCATCGATACGACGATGCTTACTCCTTTCTCCGGTCGACCTATTCAACCCGCACGAAACCACTGAACGTGCGCGTACGTCCAACCCGACACTCGTTCAATAGGCCTCCACTGGCCAAACCCGCCGCCTAGGGATTGAGCTGGGTGAGGCGCACGCTGTTGCCCGACGGGTCCCGGAAGCCCGAGTCGATGCCGTAGGGCATCTGGTTGGGCGGCTCGTTGTAGTCGACGCCACGCGCGGTGAGTTCCTCGTAGCTCGCCTGGACGTCGTCGGTGATCAGGAAAACCGTGCCTGCGAAACCCTTCGCCGTCAGGTCGAGGACCTGCTTGCGGGTGTCCTCGTCCATGACGGGTTCGCCAGGAACCGCCATCAGCACGATGCTCACGTCGTCCTGTCCCGGCGGCCCGACGGTGAGCCACCGGAAGGCGCCCATCTCCTCGGGAAACGACACGTCCTCGCGGACTTCCATGCCGACCTTCTCGGTCCAGAACTTCAGCGCAACTTCTTGATCATGAACCCACAGGTGGGTGCTTCCAATTCTCATCACGAGCCCGACGCTACGGCCGGTCGACGCCGCCCGTCTTCTCCCGATGTGCTGTCTTGACTCGGCTGTCGGGTCCGGCGGGCAGGAGCCCAGCGACCCGGGAATTGGGAAGGGGTCGGGTGTCGCGCGCCAGGATGCAGCTCGGCACCCTGGCGCGCGAAGCGGCGGGCGGCATGGCGGCCCGGTAGGCCGCAGGTGGCCTCCCGTAGACCCTGGCGAAAGTCGTGGTGAACGACCCCACGCTCTGCAGGCCGACCATCACACAGATGTCGGCGACGGAGCGATCGGTGTACCTGAGCAACGCCGCCGCCCGCTCGAGGCGACGGGTCTGGAGGTACGCCCGTGGCGACTCGCCGAAGGTACGGCTGAACATGCGCGAGAAGTGCGCCCGGGACAACCCGGCGGCGGCCGCGAGGTCGTCGACGGTCAGCTGTTCGGCGTATCGCGCGTCGACCAGGTCCTTGGCGCGGAGCAAATAACGGGCCGGTGGCACCTGAGCCATGAAGATCAGAGTACGGTGATCGCGCGGACGAGTTGGCCGGGCGGCCGCGGACACCTGACGGTGTTCGAGGAAAGTCCGGACTTCACAGAGCAGGGTGATTGCCAACGGCAATCCGAGGTGACTCGCGGGACAGTGCCACAGAGAACAGACCGCCACCCCTCACGCTTTAGGGCGAAGGGGCGGTACGGGTGAAACGGTGCGGTAAGAGCGCACCAGCACTCCGGGTGACCGGAGTGGCTAGGCAAACCCCACCCGAAGCAAGGCCAAGAAGGTCGCAACCTGGTTGCGGCTGCGCAGACGTTCGAGGGCTGCTCGCCCGAGCCTGCGGGTAGGCCGCTCGAGGCACCCGGTGACGGTGTGTCCAGATGGATGGTCGCCACCGTGCGTCTCCGGTCTCCGGAGGCGGACGGGACAGAATCCGGCTTACAGGCCAACTCGTCCGCCCCCTTGCACTACGCGTTGCGCACCGAGCGCTTCAGCTTCTTGAGCGCGGCGCCGAGCTGCTCCTCCGAACGTCGGGCCAGCTCATCCTCCTGGTGAAAGAGCAGGCCGTAGGTGAAGGTGTCCTCGCCAAGCGCGTGCGCGGCCACCGCTTCGTGCGAAAGGTGTGTGCGGCTGACCACACTGTCCTGATGGTCACCGAGCAGCGTCTGGATGGTCTTGGCACTGTCCGCAACCCCGCCCGCCCCCGTGGCGGCAGCGGTGTAGCGAAGCTGTTTGGCGCGCTTGCGGATTCGATGAAGGGCTTCGTCCTGCTCGGCGGCGGACGTCTCCGTCGACGCCCGGGCGGACTGCGC
>NZ_JBOGDD010000994.1:0-2141 GCF_050701675.1 Mycobacterium sp.
CCGCCGTTCTTGTTTGCGTATGTCTCGAATCCGTTATGCCTTACGGCACAACGGTCACGGCATTGGTTTGCTGGCGGAACACCGTGCCATCGCCGCGCACCGAGTTCGGCCCAATCGCCGCGTTGACCGGGACGGTGATGGTCACCGTCGCGCTGCCGGTGTTTGAGATGGTGACAGTGCCGACCGTCACCCAGCTCCCGTTCACCAGCCAGCGGATACGCACTGTCTCGCCCTTGCCGTAGCCACGCAGGGTCACCGTCACCGCCTGCCCCCGCGAAACCGCGCCCGGGCTCACAGAGATTCGTGGCGCGATCTCGAGCGTCACGCTCACGCTCGCGCCGCCGAGGGCGCTGACGGTGAGCTGCGAACCGGCGCCGCCCTCGGTCGCCGGGACGCTGAAGGCGCCGGTGGCGCTCCCGTTCTCATCGGTGGTGATCCCGCTGAGGGCGACGGTACTCCCGCCCGGTCGTCGCCAGGTCAGGGTCAACGAGGTGTTCGCCGGGAAGTGCTCGGCGCCGACGCCCACCGTTTGCCCGACCGTGACCCGGAGCGCATCGAGACTGACGCTCGGCGGCTGCGGCACGCTCACCGTCACCGCGCTGGTTTGGGCGGCATGGGTGGGGCTATCGCCGCGCACCTTGTTGGTGCCCTCGGCGGCGGTGTTCGGTACGACCACTGTCGTGCTGCCGGCGCCGCTGGCGTTGGTGGTAATCGTGCCGACTTGAGTCCAGGTCGAGCCTAGCAGCCAGCGCACCCGTACCGTTTCGTTCGACCCAAAGTCAGTGACGGAGACCGAGACCGTCTGCCCGCGCGCCACGCTCGTCGGGTTCACCCGGATGCGCGATGCCGGGGTCGGCGTCTGGCTCGGGGTGGCCGTCGGCGTTTGCGTGGGAGTCGCAGTTTGCGTTGGCGTCACCGTCGCGGTCTGGGTAGGCGTCTGAGTCGCAGTTGCCGTCTGCGTCGGGGTATTCGTCGCGGTCGCAGTCTGGGTAGGCGTCTGAGTCGCGGTTGCCGTTTGCGTCGGGGTGTTGGTCGCGGTCGCGGTCGCGGTCTGCGTCGGGGTGTTGGTCGCGGTCGCGGTCTGCGTCGGAGTACTCGTCGCGGTCGCGGTTGCGGTCTGCGTCGGAGTACTCGTCGCGGTCGCCGTTTGCGTCGGGGTGTTGGTCGCGGTCGCGGTCTGCGTCGGCGTCTGAGTCGCCGTCGCGGTTTGTGTCGGAGTGCTCGTCGCGGTGGCGGTTTGGGTTGGCGTCTGAGTCGCCGTTGCGACTGGTTGCTCGACCGGAACGTCCACGCTGGCGATCCTCATGCCGCTCGGGAGGGTGCCGCTGGTCGGGGTGCCGGGGCCGATGCTGAGCGGGAACGTGTCGCCGGTGTAGTTGGCGGGCACGGTATAGAGCAGCGTCAACGTGCACGTCGCCGGACCGACGCCCTGCGAGCTGAAGGTGGTCGGTATTCCGATGCCGCCGGAGCACGAGGCGCCACTCGCCGAGGCGCTGAGCACCCGGCTCGGTTGCGGATCGAATGCCAGCGGGAAGCTGACCGGCGGGAAAGGCCGGTCGATGGTGATCGTGTAGGTGATGGTGAACTGCTCGCCGGGGTGGACCGGACTCGGCACTGGCGTCCCGAACCCGAGCACCAGGCGGCCCGGTCGTTCCTTCACCGTCACCTGGGCGGTCACCTGGCGATCGACCGGGATGCCGGGAACGTTATGCGGCGTGGCCTGGTAGCGCAGTTGCACCGGGTACGTGCCAGCGGCGGTATTGTCCGGCACGTGGAAGGTCCAGGTGTAGGTGCAATTGCCGGTTCCGCCGCCGATCAACCCTGATCCGCCCGCCGCATTGCAGGCGCCCGCGCCGGTGCCGCTCACGCTGGGATTGGCGCTGTTCACGGTGAAGGGCGCGGTGGAGACCAGCGAGACCTCGCCGGTGTAGCTGCCGGGACCGGGAACCGTTCCTGGCAGATCGACGGTGACGGACATCGTGAAGGTGCCGTCTTGCTCGACCGGGTTCGGGCTCACCATCGGATCGTGGAACACCGGCGGCGGCAACGCCACCGTCACCGTCACGCTGGTCGGCGTCGATTGCAGCTCGCCGGTGATGGGCGAGACGATCCGGTACTCGTTATCGAAGCTGAGCGTGTAG
>NZ_JBOGDD010000995.1:0-14693 GCF_050701675.1 Mycobacterium sp.
CGCCACTCGGAGTGGGCTCATCGCCTCCCAGACTCCGCGGGTCGTTTCATCCGGGCGAGCGCCTGTTCGATCGGAAAGCCCGACAACACATGGCCATCGCGCCCGTGTACGGTGTCTGCCTGGCAAAGCGCGTTGAGTGCGGCTTCCTCAGATGCTTCCGCGACGGCGTCGAAGATCAGATCGAAGGGTGATCCCTGCGTCCAGAACTGGCCCTCCACCAACACCTCTATCGGCAGCAGGCCGTCCGGGGCCTCGCGAGGAATGCGGTGCGCAGTGGAGAAGGCAACGAAGATCTCCCCCGAACCGTCGTTGCCGACGCTGCCCGTCCGCCCCAACCCGATGTCGACGCGGCGGGCCAACCGCCGCAACTGATTCGGGTGCAGCGGTAGGTCGGTCGCCACGACGGCGATACACGATCCTTCCTTGTGGTGCACCGGCATGTTCTCGACCAGTTCGCGCCCCAGTGGGTGACCTGCTATCTGCAGCTGCTGCCGGGTGCCGTAGTTGGTGTTCAGCAGCACCCCAACGGTGTACGTGCGCGAGCCGATTTCGAGGATCCGCGATGCGGTGCCGATTCCGCCCTTGAAGTCGAACATCTGGGTGCCGGTACCGGCTCCCACGACACCTTCGGGCACGGGGCCGGTGTCCGCAGCGTCGAGCGCACTGCGGACATCCGGCTCAGTCAGGGTGATGGCGCGGTTGTCATTGAGAAATCCGTCGTCACACTCGGCGACGACGGGCATGAGAACGTCGTCGGTTCCCACCACCTCGTCGCGGTCCGACATGTACCGAACACTGGCCTGGTAGGCGACGCCCAGATTTGCCGTGTCGCACAATACGATTGGCGCCCCGATCAGGCCCCATTCGTGCATGACGATGTCACCGGTCAGAATCCCGTATCCATTGAACACACTGGTTGCCGCGTAGACGCGGTCGCGGAACGGATTGCCTTCGTGTGGCCAGATCGCGGTGGCACCGGTTCTGGCGGTTACACCGTCGTCCCGCCATACCGTGGCATGACCGACCCGCACGCCTGCTACGTCGGTAATGGCGTTCAACGGGCCGGTGGGCAGGTGGCCGACCGGAAATCCGAGGTCGCGGGCCCGGCCCCGTCCAACTGGCGGTGTCACAGTGCCTCGTCGGCGGCGACGGTGTGCGGCACCCAGCGGTCGTTCTTGGCTCGGTGCAGGTAGCCGAAGTAGTAGACGGCCGCCACGGCGAACAGGATGACGACGATCCATATGTCATGCGACGTCTGTTGAGTCAGCGCGACGATCACACCGGCCAGTGCCAGCAGCGGGGGCAACGGCCAGAGCGGCATCCTCGCCGGCCGTTCGGTCTCCTTGTCCCGGATCCGACTGACCAGCGCAGCCACCGCGATCAGGCCGTAGAGCACGATGATCAAAACCGCGGTAAAAGTCACGGTGGTGACGAGATCTGACGCGAAGCACAGCGCGGTCGCGACGGTGCCGAGGACGAGCGTCGCCACCCATGGGGACTTGAACTTCGGGTGGACCCGCCCAAGCGCGGAGTTGACCACGTCCGGCCACGCGCGGTCCCGCGCACTCGACCACAGAATCCGGGCGAACTGCAGCGTGATCGCCAGGATCGCATTGAGCACCGCGAACAACGCGCCGATGATGACGATGTTCTTGAACGTCGGCCCCCATACCTGGTTGATCAGATCAGTGAGAGGCGTTGCGCTGGACAAATACTCGCCGAGATCCTGCGCGCCCATCAGGCCGCCGAAGAATGGTACGAGTTCGAGCACGATACCGGTTAGGGCCGCGATGACGACAGCCTTACCGATGGTCGCGGGGCCGCCACGGGCCTCCTCGGAGAAGTTGATGGCGCTGTCGTAGCCGTTGACGGAGAACATCGTGATCGCAATCGCGGCGACGATGGCACCGGCCCCGACGGAGGACAGCGCGGAGCCGTCGAAGTTCACCGGATGAGTCAGGATGCTCAACGGCTGGTTCCAGTGCGAGAAACCCGCAACGGCTACTACCACGAGCACGGTGACCTCGATCGCAAGGAATATCGCGACCAGGATGGCGCCGATGTGGATTCGTAGCACCGCCAGCAGTGTCACGACCACCATCGCGATGGCCGAGGACAGGTTCACCGGAATCGAGTCGTCCAGCGCGTGTAGGTAGGTCCCCACACCGAGCGCGATACTCGCAGGCAGAAACACTCCCTGGGCGATGTAGTCGACGAGGGCAAGGAATCCCGTCGGGCGGCCGAGCACCCGATGCACGATCGAATACAGCCCGCCTGCAACCGGATACATCGAGCCGAGCTCACCCATGCACAGTGCGACACAGATCGCGAGGAAGCAACCGATGAGGTAGGCCCACATCGATCCGGTTCCAGACGCGGCAAGCACCACCGGGGCGATGATCAGTAATGACGCCATCGGCGTTATGTCGCTGACCGCTAGGGCGATGACGCCGCGAACGCTCAGACCGCGATGAAGCGTGGCCGTGGCTGGCCGTTGCGATGCAGCGACGGCGTCCGGTATTGATTCGTCAGCCATGAGGCCTCCCAGTGTGTCGAGGTGACGGGCACCAGACTAGACACACAACCAACCAAATGGATAGTATTCAAATGAATAGTTTACAGGGTGGCAACAACCGCGAAGTCGAGGCCATCGGCGCGAGCCAGGCACCGCTGCTGGTGCGGCGCCCCGACCGGCGCATGCGACCAGGCGTCTGGGCAATCGATGCCGTTGTGCGCCAACAGGTGACGGGCCGCGGATTGGGCGGGCACGGCCGCCAGTGCATCGATTGCGGCCAGTGCAACGGCGAGGTGCACGCCGTCGTAACATCCTTCGGAGTAGGCGTCGAGGACGGGGGCGAAATCTCCGAAGGCGCGGTGATGATTCTCGGCGAGGGCACGGCGTCGGTCGTCGGCTTGGCCGGCGAAAGACCGCATCGCCGAATACAACTCGCCGGTATCGTCACCGCCGGCGGCCAGCAGCCCGTTCTCCTCCAGGGAACCTGACAACCGCACGACCCGGTCGCCGAGACCAGCTCGGGCGAATGCGCGGTTGAACACGGCCAGGTCGCTGCCGATCAGGCTCAACAGGACGCCGTCGGCATGCCGTCTGGATAGCAATTCGACGAGTTCGTCGGCATCGGCGGAACGGATGCCGAACGGAACGAGTCTCGATGAAACGACCGATCCGCCGGCCGCGACGATCTGTTTGGCGGCGAATCTATGCATCGACCACGTCCAGATGTAGTCACTGCCGATCATCACCCATCGTCGAAGCCCGCGCCGGGCCATCAAGTTCGTCAGGGCCGGGCCGATCTGGCGCGACGGTGGATCACCGATGAGGACGACGCCGGGTGATCGACGTCCCCCCTCGTGCGGCGGTGTGAAGATGTATGGCGTCCGTCCCGCCAGCGCCACCTCGATCGCCCGATGCACATCGCTGGTGTGCAGACCAACGAAGGCGTCGACCAACTTCGCATCGGCGAGATACTTCGACTCCGCTGCGACGCGGTCCGGATCACTGCCTGCGTCGACGAGCACCAGTTCAACGCGGCGGCCACGTTCGCCACCGCTCTCGTTGACTTCCGTGGCGGCCAGGCACGCGGCATCGAGGGCAGACGTCGCCGTCAGACCCAACGGGCCGGACATCGGGAGCAGAAGGCCAAGGCGCAGAACATCGTCCGAGGGGCCGTCCACCAGCACTTCGAGAGAAGGCCGCACAACGTCAACCGGCGACACACCAACAAGTATGCATCTCGTCACTATGCTCGCATCATGGCCACGCGATCCGAGGTGCCGTCTGTCGCGGTTATTCCCGTGATCGACCTGCTGACGTCCGTTCAACGAATGTTGTCCCGCGAACTGGCGGTCGCCTTCGACGCCGAGTCGACCACCGTCGATCAGTGGCGCATATTGCGGGCGTTGGCGGCCGATGAGGGTGAGCCGATGGTCGCCATTGCGGCCCGGCTGGGCATCGCCCAGCCGACCTTCACCCGCACACTCGACACCCTGGCCTCCTCGGCCCTGCTGTACCGGACACACTTCCCGGACGATCGCCGTCGCATCGCAATCCAACTGTCGCCGCTCGGCAAGAGCCTGCTAACACGGCTGGACGGGATCGCGGCCGAGCACCAGAGGTCGATGGCCCGCCGGTTCGGACCGGACTGCGTCGAGGAGCTCGGGAAGCTGCTGCGACAGTTCACTGCGTAACTTCGTCGACCAAACCCCACTCGAGCGCGGTCGCCGCGTCGATCGCCTGGCCCGACAGCACCAGATAGGCCGTGCGCCATCTTCCGATGCGCCGCGTCACGCTGACGGTGCCGCCCGCGCCCGGGATGAGGCCAAGGGTCAGTTCGGGTAGTCCGAACACCGAATCCGGCTGAGCGGCAACCCATCCACAAAAGCAGGCCATCTCCAGCCCGCTGCCGAGCACCCGGCCGTGCACCTCCGCACGGCAGCCCCTGCCGAGGCGCGCGGTGACCTCGTCGAGCACCAGCGCCGGGCTGTGCCGCGTGCGGGCGAGGTGCGCCGACGCCGGGTCGGTAAAGGTGCCGAATTCCGCGAGATCGCCTCCGCTGCAGAAGGATGGACCGTTGCCCGCGAGCACCACCTCGGTCACCGAGCGGTCGAGGCGGGCGACCTCGAGCGCTTCGAGCAGCGCGCCACGGGCGTCGGTCGAGAACGCGTTGTGCCGCTGCGATCGGTTGAACCACACGCGCAGCGTGCTCCCCGCCCGCTCGGCGAGCACTGGATCGGGGAGGGCAGGCACCACGGCGGGGCCGCGCTCGGTGAGCCACCGCGCGAACTCCGGTCCCGACTGCAACGTCGAGTACGCCAGGGATTCGGTGACGACGCCAGTGCTCGTCGGCGCATCGGCGTCGAATGCGCGCAGTACGTCGTCGCACACGGACGCCGCGATGGGCCACTGCGCGATTCGCCTCGCGATGACGTCGAGCGCCGCCTCGATCGACGGCACCGTGATCACGCGTTCGTCGTCGGAGGGTTCCTCGGTCAACGAAAAGGTCCCGGTGTCAGGCGAATCCGCCTCGACCAGGACCCCATCGGCAACGCTGAGGTGTTTCACGAGTACTTCTTGATCAGCTCCTGCTTGTACAGCTTGCCGGTATCCGTGCGCGGCAGCTGCACTTCGAACGATATCGACCGTGGACACTTGTAGTGCGCCAACCGATCTCGCAACCAGGCCAGAAGCTCGTCGGCGAACTCGGCGGTGGCATCCGCCTGGTCCACCGTCTGCACGACACCCTTGACGCGCTGGCCCATCTCGTCGTCGGGGATTCCGAAGACGGCGGCGTCCATCACCTTGGGGTGGGTCACCAGAACGTTCTCGGCCTCCTGCGGATAGATGTTCACGCCGCCGGAGATGATCATGTGGTGTCGCCGGTCGGTGAGGTACAGGTAACCCTCTTCATCGAGATACCCGATGTCGCCCACCGTCTTCCACCCATGCGAGTCCCGCGACGACGCCGTCTTGCCAGGGTCGTTGAGGTACTCGAAGTCGAAGCCACCCTCGAAGTAGATCTCGCCGGCCTCGCCGGGCGGCAGTTCATTGCCGTCCTCGTCGAGGATGTGCAGTGCGCTCATCATCGACTTGCCCACCGATCCGGGGTGGGTCAGCCAGTCCTCGGCCGTGATCAGGGTCGAGCCGATGGCCTCCGATGAGGCGTAGTACTCGTCGACGATCGGGCCCCACCAGTCGATCATCTGCTTCTTGATCTCCACGGGGCACGGCGCCGCTGCGTGCATGACGCGCTGCAAGCTGGTCACGTCGTACGAATTACGCACCCCCTCAGGAAGTTTCAGCATCCTGGTGAACATGACGGGGACGAACTGGCCGTGGGTCACCCGGTGCTTCTGGATGGCCTCCAACGCGCCCTCGGGGTCGAACTTCTCCAGCACGACGGTGGTGATTCCACCGGCCTGCGTCTGCATGGACCACACCGACGGAGCGGTGTGGTACAGCGGCGCTGGGCTCAGGTACACGGCGTCCGGATGCATCCAGAATCCAACGAGGGCCGCCATCAATCCCGGCACCTCCGCTGGCGGCAGGTGCGGCAGATCGCGCTTGATGCCCTTGGGGCGCCCGGTGGTGCCAGAGGAGTATTGCAGCAGGTCGCCATCGATCTCGTCCGCGATGGGGGTAACGGGTTGCTCGGCAACGCATTCCGGGTATCGCTGCCAGCCGTCGAGGTCACTGGAGGCGATGAGCAGGACGGCGGGAAGCCCGCCAGGCAGCTCGTCACCGAGGGCGGCCAGGGTGTCCCGCAGTCCGCCGGAGCCGACGATCGCCTTCGCGCTGCTGTTGTCGACGATGTAGGCGACCTCGGCCGCGGTGAGGTGGGTGTTGATCGGGACGTAGTACAGCCCGGCACGGCGCGCGGCCCACATCACCGCATGCGTGTGCTCGCCGTTCTCCATCAGGATCGCCACCGCGTCACCCTCGACCAGCCCGGCCGAGCGGAAGTGGTGCGCCAATTGGTTCGCCCGTGCCTCCAGCTCACCGAACGTCACCACCGTGCCGGACGGATGCATGATGACGGCGGGTTTGTCGGGGGTCGCCTCGGCGGTGTTGCGGATCTGCATGAGCAGAACCTTACGACGGACGGATCGGCACGCAGGGAGCGGTCCCAAAAAACTTGACATCCGTCAAGAATGGCCGGGCACTATGGGCCAGGCGCATGGCCACGGAGTCGTTCGCGCGGTCTCGATCTCGTTGACCGTCACCAAACTGGAGTAGTCGACTACTCGATGCGTAACCGCCTAGCCGCGCGACGCTTGATGGGCATACCCGAGGCTCCCCAGGAGATCCGATGTCCATCGCAATCAGTGCGACGTCCACGTTGAGCGTGTTCGACGCCGGTCTGCCGTCCATCGACTACCAATACGTCCAGGATCCCGAAGACGCGCACGTCATGTTTCGGGAGGCGCGGCGGCAGGCTCCCATCGCGCTCGGCCCGCACGGACCCGAGTTGCTCACCTACGAACTGGTCCGCTCCGTGCTGCGCGACCCGAGATTCCGCACGCCACCGGGTTTCAGTCTCGCGGCCCAGGGCATCACCAGTGGCCCGCTGTGGGACCGGGTCGTCACGAATCTGCTGACTCTCGACGGCGCCCAGCACCATCGGCTGCGACGACTCGTGTCCAAGGCCTTCGCCCCTCGCGCCGCCGCAGGGCTGCGGCCCACCATCGTCGAGGTCATCACCGAACTGGTCGACGCGGTCAGCGGGACTGGCCGTTGCGACGTCGTCACCGACGTAGCGCAGAAGTATCCGATCCCGATCATCTGTGCGCTGCTCGGTACCGACCGTCGCGATTGGAAGCTGTTCTCCGACTGGACCGATGACATCATGAAGACCTTCGGCTGGTCCGCGGCAGAGGACCAAGCCGACATCCTGCGGTCATGGGAGGCGCTGGACGCCTATCTCGACGACATGATCGCCGACCGGCGAAGTGCGCTCACCGACGACCTCGTCTCCGAGTTGATCCGTGCCGAAGACGACGGTGACCGCTTGACCCACGACGAACTGCTCATGCTCGCCGCGGGTCTCTTGATGGCCGGAACCGACACCACCCGCAACCAAGTGGCCGCCTCGGTACAGGTGCTCCTCGATCGCCCCGACCAATGGGCGCTGCTGGCAGAGCATCCCGAACTCGCGCCGAACGCCGTCGAGGAAACCATGCGCCATTCCTCCATCGCCACCGCGACCATGCGCACCGCACTCGAGGACGTCGAACTTGGCGGGGTCGTGATCCCGGCTGGCACGGTCGTCTTGGTGAACACCGCCGCGGCGAACCGCGACCCCGCGGTCTTCGACGCTCCCGACCGCCTCGACATCACGCGCAACGATCCGCCGGCGATGATGTCGTTCGGCGGCGGGGTCCACTACTGCCTCGGGTCACACCTCGCCAGAGCAGAGCTCACCGAGGCGCTGGCGGTCATGACGCGCCGCATGCCCAACGCGCGTCGCACCGGGGCCGCCCCGTGGAAACCGCTGACCGGGATCAGTGGCCCAGTGACGTTACCCATCGAATTCGACGCCGGACACTGACCGTCAGGGGCCAACCGCGAGCGAGACGTGTTCCGCGGCGTCGGTCGGCTCATCCCGAGACGACTCACTCCTCGCGAACGGCGCGCGAAGGGTCACCAAGAGGTGCCTGCGGTTGACGATCAACGCCACCACCGCGACCACGGCATACAGCCCGCACAGGATCAGCCTGCCGTGCGTCGAGGTGATCGGGAACTGCACCATGAAGAGCGCGAGCAGCGCCCACGCGGTGTAGCGGTGGAATCGCAGCGCCAGGATCAGCGCCACGCCCATCATCGTCTGCGTAGCGGTCAGCAGCACCTCCTCGATCTGGCGACCGTCGAGCACCAGGGACGTTCCGCCGCCACCGGCCATGTACGCGATGGGAAGCGAGCCCATCAGCAGCGTCCACTGATTGACCTTCGACGAGATGAGCGTCGCAATCGCCGCGGTGCCCTTGCCGCGGGCGGCGAAGATGATCGCGATGATGAACTCCGGCGCTTCGGAGGCCAGCGGCGCCAGCCACTGGACCAGCAGGAAGCGGTCGATCCCCAGCTCCGTGCCCGCGCCGATGAGGCTCTCGGCGAACGGCTCGGCGCAGCCCAGGATCACCGCGGCGGCAATCACGAAGAGGGCGACCACGGTGACGCGCCTGCGACGATCGGGCAGGGCGCCGATCGCGGCGGCGGCGCCGATCAGTTCCGGCTCCTCGACGTCACCCCGTGTCAACTTGTAGAGGTACAGGCCGAACCAGGCCAGCAGCGCCACGCCCAGCACCAGGTGGATGCGCCCGGTGGCGGGCACCACGAACGCGATGATGCCCGCGATCAGCAGGAAGCCGAGCTCGACCCGGTTGCCGGGGTCGAGCCCGAGAACGTTCGCTCGCGCACCACGTTTGGCCTTCGAGACCTTGTTCGCGACGTAGAGGCTGACCAGCACGACGAGCGGCCAGCCGATGCCCATCAGAAGCCGGTTGGAGCCGGTCATGTTGGCCGCGGCGTACTGCACGTAGTCGGCGTCATGGCCGGCGGCGTAGGCGTAGTAGAGGTCGACCGCGTACTCCGGCAGGACGGCGATCAGCGCGAGCACGGCGATCGCCAACCCACCCGACACGTCGACCTGGGCAGCCTCGGCCGCCCATGCGAGCAGGAAGCTGGCGGCAACCACGGCGGCGCCGTAGACCACCAGCGACACCACGGGACTGGGATGCACACCGCCCAACCGCATGACGAGCGCAGGCACGATGACGACCGCGGTGATCAGCAGCGGACGCAGCAGACGCCGGCTGCTCGACGACGTGTCTCGGTCCCGTTCGGTATCGGTGGTCATCTTCGGTCCTCAGCTCTTGCGACCTGCGACCTCTCCCAGCAGCTGGCGAGGCCTCGGGTCGACAACGGGTGTCAACCGAAGGTCTCGCTCGCCGGACTTGTCCGGTGGATGACCGGGCGGCTACGCCGCCAGCATGTCGATCATCCGCATTCGCCGACCAGGGCCGGCGGGTGGGAGCTACTCCCCTTCGCTGTCAGGACCGTACGCCAGGCCTACCAGCGTTAGCAACTTAGAGTAGCTACCGAAATATTGCGGGCGGGACATGAAATTTGCTGGCCAGACGGCCCACAAGTAAGAGTTCGTCGAGCCTTAGAATCAACTCTGGCTACCCACATTTCGAGTTGCTGCAGCCGATCGTCTCAAGCTCACCGAAGGTGACCACCGCCTGAGCCCGGATGCCGAAATTGACCTTGCGTCCCATTGGCAGGTCATGGCATGGGGTCGCCGGGGAAGGTCCGGGCTCTAACTCAGCCGCGAGCGTGCACGGATTGCCACCACCAGCGGCGTGTCGCCGTACAAACACGCACGCTCGCGTGAGAGGCGGGGGTGGCTCTAGTCGGCTTCGGCCAGCCGGGTCTTGAGCGCGTCGAACTCGTCCTTGATGCCAGTCGGCAGTTTCTCGCCGACGAACTCGAACCACTCCTCGATGAGGGGCAGCTCCTTGCGCCACTCATCGGCGTTGACGGCGAGGGCCTCGTCGACGTCCGACGCGTCGACGTCCAGACCGTCCAGATCCAGGTCGGCGGCCGTCGGCACGATGCCGATGGCGGTCGACTTGCCATCGGCCTGGTGCTCGATGCGCTCGATGGCCCACTTGAGCACCCGGCTGTTCTCGCCGAAGCCCGGCCACAGGAAGCGACCGTTGTCGCCGCGGCGGAACCAGTTCACGAAGAACACGGCGGGCATCTTGGACTCGTCGGCGTTCTTGCCGACGTTGATCCAGTGCTGCATGTAATCGCCGACGTTGTAGCCGATGAACGGCAGCATGGCCATCGGGTCGCGCCGGACCGTGCCGACCTTGCCCTCGGCCGCCGCGGTCTGCTCGGAACCCAGCGTCGCGCCGATGAAGACGCCGTGCTGCCAGTCGCGGGCCTGCGTGATCAGCGGAACGGTCGTCTTGCGGCGGCCGCCGAACAGGATCGCCGAGATCGGCACACCCTGCGGGTCGTCCCATTCCGGCGCCAGCGTCGGGCACTGCGAGATGGGGGTGCAGTAACGCGAGTTCGGGTGTGCCGCTTTGGTTTCCGTCTCACGCAGAATCCAGTCGTGGCCCTTCCAGTCGATCAGGTGGTCGGGTTCGCCTTCCAGACCCTCCCACCACACGTCGCCGTCGTCGGTCTTGGCGACGTTGGTGAAGACGGTGTTGCCCGCCGCGATGGTCTTCATCGCGTTGGGGTTGGAATCCCAGTTGGTGCCAGGCGCGACGCCGAAGAAGCCGAACTCGGGATTGACGGCGTAGAGCCTGCCGTCCTTGCCGAACCGCATCCACGCGATGTCGTCGCCGACGGTCTCGGCGCGCCAACCGGGGATGGTGGGCTGCAGCATCGCGAGGTTGGTCTTGCCGCACGCCGACGGGAACGCCGCGGCGATGAAGTACGCCTTGTTCTCCGGCGAGATCAACTTGAGGATCAGCATGTGCTCGGCGAGCCAGCCCTCGTCGTGGGCCATCGCCGACGCGATGCGCAGCGAGTAGCACTTCTTGCCGAGTAGCGCATTGCCGCCGTAACCCGAGCCGTAGCTCCAGATCTCGCGAGTCTCCGGGAAGTGGGTAATGTACTTGGTGTCATTGCAGGGCCACGGCACGTCGGCCTGGCCGGGCTCCAGCGGCGCACCGATCGAGTGCAGCGCCTTGACGAAGAAGCCGTCGTCGCCGATCTTGTCCAGCGCCGCCTTGCCCATCCGGGTCATCGTTCGCATCGACACGACGACGTATTCCGAGTCGGTGATCTCCACGCCGAGCTTCGGATCCTCCGCACCGAGCGGGCCCATGCAGAACGGCACCACCCACAGCGTCCGACCGCGCATCGAACCCCGGTAGAGACCGCTCATGAGCTCCCGCATCTCAGCGGGGTCCATCCAGTTGTTGGTGGGACCGGCGTCGATCTCGCGCGCCGAACAGATGAACGTCCTTGACTCCACGCGGGCCACGTCCGACGGGTCAGACAGCGCGAGGTACGAATTCGGTTGCTTGGCTTCGTTCAGCTTCTGGAAGGTCCCCGCCTCGACGAGATGCGCGGTCAAGCGCTCGAACTCCTCATCGGAACCGTCGGCGAACACCACGCGGTCGGGCTGTGTCAACTCGGCAACCTCGCGAACCCAGGCGAGCAGCCCCTCGTGTTTGGTCGGTGCGCTGTCCAGACCGGGAATGGTCGCTGAGGTCATTGAAATCTCCTGCTGGCGGTCGCGGTTGTAGCTTTAATAGAGGTTAACGCGGGTGACATACCCACGGTAAATTGGGACATGTCCGTTCTCTCACAGGAACGATTCAGATAGACGTTAACCGCCATTTTGCCGGCCGGATCACCATTCGTACTGGTCAGTAACATGTTTTCGGCCCGAGTCGGGGCCGCCGGAAACCCCCGCGACGGTACGTCTCGACCGTGCCTGAACGCATGCGGACTCGGCCGCGAGCAGGCGCTCGGCGACCACCGCCTCGCCGTGCCATCTCAGCGTCATGGCAATCTCGGTGACCCATCTGTCGAGCAACGCCCGATCGTGAAGCAGACCCCGCACGCGGACCACCCACACCACCAGCGTCAGCCCCACCGCGAGGCCGACCGCCAGTCCCAGGAGCGACGGGCCCCGCGCCAACCCGGCCAGCAACCGACTCGACGCCAACGCGATGCCCAGCCCGAAACCGACGCCGAGCACCGCCATCAGACGACCCTCCAAACGTCGCGACGACGACTGCGGACGGGACAGGTCCGGCGGGTCGAGGCGGCGGCCCCGTCGGAGCCGGGCCATGGCGTGCTCGTCCACCGCGAGTTCCTCGGCTGCGTGCCCCACCGCGCGGGTGATCTCGACGTCGAGCTCGGCGAGGAAGCGAACGGCTTGGCTCCGCACCACGGCCTCGAAGCCGTCCGATCCGCCGACGGACACCGAGGAGGCGTCCTCCCGCAGCTCGGCACGCAGCGCCGAGCACCGGTCCCGAACGAAACCGACGAGCCGCAGTCGCGTGCGCTGGAGCACGCTTCTTAGTTGCAGGGCGTCGGCCCCCGCCGGCCGGTGACCGGCCTCCGCAGTGCCCGTTCGGTTTCCCTGAATGCGAAACTCGTTTCTCCGCAGCTGGTTTCGCTGATCCAGGCCGGGTTCCGCGAGGCGCTCTCGCAGCAGGAGCACCAGCTCACCGAGGCGTGGTTCACCGAGGTCGGGAGCCGCGGCGACCCCCACCCACGGCATCGACCGACGCCGCGGGTGCCAGCCCGCGACGAGTCCCCTGTCGACTTCGATCACCGCTCGCCACCCCCGGTGCGCGTCGATCTTCGAAACCACGGCGACGACCAGGTCGGTGCCTGCCGCGGCACGCTCGATCAGGTCCCAGTCCGTTCGCGTCACCGGCGCCACCGCCGACAGGACGGCGATGACCGCGTCTGGTGGGCGCTGCGCGGCGAGACCGTCGAGCCCGACGACCACGTGATCGGGCAGCTCCCTGCCAAGTGCGACGACGACGCCGTCGGCACCGGCCAGCCGCGGCCCCACCACCAGAACGACCCGGCCCGTCGTCACGAGGCTCCCGCGAGAAGCCGCAACGAGCCCCTCGTGATGTCTCTGCTGCAGCGGCGGTGCAGCGCGTTGACCGGACCGCTGCCGTAGCGGCGCCACCGGATGGCGCGCTCGAGGTGGGCGGCGGACGTGTCGCCGCGGTCGACGGACAGGCCGTCGGCCTCGATCACGTCGACGGCAGCGGTCATCGCGGCCATCACCGTGACGTCGGTCGCCAGCAGATCGGTCAGCGAGTCCGAAAGCGAGGTACTGCCCAATTGCACGGTGAGGGACCGTAATTCGGCCAACGCCGTGCACAGTCTCCGGTACCGGACCGGAGCCGACACCGCGTCGAGTGCGGACATCACCTCGTCGAGGTTGCCGAGGCGAGCGAGGTGCGCGGGCAGTAGGGCGGGTTCGGTGCCGCCGGCCAGCGCGAGGATGGCGTGCGCAATACCGAACCTGTCGAGCCGCTCGAGCAGACGGGCGCGCACGTCGCGACCGACCGAATGTGGATCACCGACGAAGGCGTCGACGCTGGTGAGGTTGGGCGGCTCGTCGACGAACGCGCGCAGCGCGGCGACCAGGTCCCCGTCGAGCACCGCGGAGTCCAGGGCCGACAGCAGACCCACCATGGGCACCGTCGGCGTGGCCGTCAGGATGCGGATCGCGCAGGCCCGGTCGCGGGCGACGGCGAGCGGCCCTCCCGCGCCCGCGCCGGCCAGATCCGCCTTCGTGAGAACGATCAGCACCGGCCTTCCGCTGGCCCTCACGGCCGCCACGTCTTCGGCCTTGACCGCCTCGGCGATCACCAGGACGCAGACCTCACAGACGTCGGGTGGCGCCACGGCAACACCCCTTCGCCGCAGCGCAGCGACCACACTGCCCCGGCCGACCCCTTCGCGGCCGACCACCGCAATGCGCACCGGCCGTCGTAAACGATTGATGACCTGGGTCAATTGCGGACCGATCATGGTGTCAGCGAATGGTGTCAACTCGCCGACGAACGCCTGTGTCACGATTGGATCCCCCGCATCCCATCGTCGCACCCCGGCGCACCCATGGAGAGCGGCTATTTCGCCCATCCCGTGCATAGCGGCAGAAGGCAACTGTTGGGTATCGAATTGCACCACGATGCGGGTACACCGTCTTCGATGAGCGACCATGGACGGATGCACGTGCAGCGAGAGGCCGACCCGTCGACCTCCGAGGAGACCACACTCCCCGCGCACGCCTTTCCCCGCGTCACCAGCTTCAGATCCCGCAGGTCCGCGCTGTCCGGCCTGCAACGAGACACCTGGGATCGCCGCTGGCCGGAGCTCGGCATGCAGGCCAGGGATTCCGACGGGCGCCTCGCGGCCGCGCTCGACACCGAGGCGTGGTTCGGGCGGGCGGCCCCGCTGGTGCTGGAGATCGGTTGCGGGACGGGTACCTCGACACTCGCGATGGCGGCCGCCGAACCGGAGCTGGACGTGATCGCGGCCGAGGTCTACCGCCGTGGCCTGGCGCAACTCCTCAATGGCATCGACCGTGAAGGCCTCACCAACGTGCGCCTGATCCGCGGGGACGGCGTCGACGTGCTCGAACACCTTCTCGAGCCGGCATCCCTGACCGGTGTGAGGG
>NZ_JBOGDD010000996.1:0-12817 GCF_050701675.1 Mycobacterium sp.
CTGTTCGCGGCGGAAGCCTGGGATGCGACGGCGATGACCATTGCTTGGCCTGGACTGCAGGCACAGGAGAACTCGGACGCCGCGTGGCGGCGTACGTGTGTTGCGGTCGAGGATCTCGAGACGGCCGAGCTGATCAACAGACTCGGCTGATCGGGTTGGCCGATCGTCGAAAGTACGCTTGTTGCACGCAAATCCCGAGAAGGGCCGTCAACAAGCGTACTTTTGGCGCGCCTGCTGCCATAGTTCGACAATGCCCGAGTTCTGCCGCGGAGGGGCGTGGGTGTCTACCACATTAGGCATTGCGTCAGTTGCTGATGGCCGGCGCCGCTCGCGAGAACGTCTCGTCGGTGAGCTGGGCGACCAGGAAGGCGGCGATGTCGGCCCGCGACATCGCGGACCCCACCTCGTCGCGGCCGAGAAAACCGGCGCGCACAGTGCCTTTCGGCTTCGTGTTGTTCGGGCTGGTGATGCGGGCGATGGTCCAGTTCAGTCCCGACTGAGTCACCGCCGCCGTCATGCCAACGATCTCCTGCAGGGCGTTGGGGAAGAGCAACCCGGCCAACACCGGAAGAACTTTGGCCTTCAACGTGGGACGGTCTCGCTCGTCGGGAACCGACGGCGTGGCCAGCCCGACGAAGCGGCTGACGTTCTCGGCTTCCATGGCGGCGACGATTTTCTCGGTGCCATCGCTGACCGGAGTGCCCCTAGTGCTTCGATTCATCGACGGGCCAAGGGCGCTGATCACCGCGTCCGCGCCACGGACCGATTGCCGAACGCGCACGGCGTCGGACAGCTCCCCGGCGACCGTTGACAGGCGGGGGTCCGCGCTGCCCACCTTGGCGGGATTGCGGACATAGGCAGTTACCTCGTGGCCGCCGGCCAAGAGGTCGGCAACGACGAGTCGACCGATCTTGCCGGTAGCGCCGAAGACGGTGACCTTCACGAGTAGTGCACCTTTCGCTACGACGGTTATGAGGGCTTCGACGCGAGCTCCAACTCAGCCGCGCGCGGTGGCCACCATCTCGGCGATCTCGACGAACTTGATTCGCGGTCGCGATTCCTCGGTGCCGCGCCGACGTTCGGCCGCGTCGATGGCCCGCCAGCCGTTCCAGGCAATGGGGTTCGACCCGCGTTCGGCGAGTAACCGAACCAGTGCTTCGCGGTCGGCGACATCGCGCGTGAGACGGCCTTCTGCATAGTCGTCGAGGAGTCGAGCCACCGTCTCTTCGGCGCACGAGCGATTGGTGCCGATGACGCCTCGCGGTCCCCGTTTGATCCAGCCAGTCACGTACACGCCGTCCAGGGGCTGACCGTCGTCGTCGATGACCCTGCCGTGGGCGTTCGGCGTGACGCCTTTGGTGGCGTCGTAGGGCAGGCCGTCGATCGCTGAGCCGTGGTAGCCGATGGACCTCAGGATGAGGGCGGTCTCGATCAACTCGGTGCCGTCGGACGGATTGCCTGCCATCAACCCACCGGCTTCGTCGAGGCTGTTGGACACGATGCGCAGCGCGGCGGCGTGCCCGGACCCGACGACCTCAGCGGGTGATGCCAGGAAGCGGAAGACGATCCGCTTGTTCTCCGGTGTGGTGGGCTTGTCGGCGTACTCACGGGCGAACTGGAGTTTGAGTCCCGTCTCGACGTCGTCGGTAGAACTCGTCGCCAGCTCTTGGTCGTCGATCACCACGTCCACTCCAGCCAGGTGGCCGAGGGCAAGGAACTCGCCCGCGGAGAACGCGGCATCCCGGGGTCCGCGCCGCCCGAGGATGACCACCTCGCGGATCGTGCTGCGAGACAGCGCATCCAATGCGTGCGCGGCGATGTCAGTCTTCTGGAGTTCATCGTGGTCCAGCAGTAGCACCCGCGCCACGTCGAGTGCGACGTTGCCGTTGCCGATGATGACGGCCCGCTCACCGGACAGGTCGAACTCGTGATGGGCGTGGTCAGGGTGGCCGTTGTACCACCCTACGAAGTCAACGGCGGAATGATTTCCGAGCATCTCCTCGCCGGGAATGTCGAGGTTCCTGCTGCGGGACGCGCCGACTGCATAGATCACCGCGTGGTGGTGCGCGAGGAGATCGTCGTGACTCAGGTCGGTGCCCACCTCGACGTTGAGGTGGCAACCCAGCCGCTTGTTGCCCAACGCCTGCTCGAAGACCCGAACCACCGACTTGGTGTGCTGATGATCAGGAGCCACCCCGGCCCGGATGAGGCCGAAGGGAGTGGGAAGCCGCTCGAAGACGTCGACCTCGACACCGTCGGTACCCATCAGGGCGCTTGCGGCGTAACACGCGGCGGGCCCGGCGCCGACGATCGCGACCCGGAGCGACCCCGGCCGCACGCGGTCGTCGCGGGTGGGCTTGGCGGGTGTGTCGGGTTCCAGGGGGTGACGCTCGAAGTATGCGGCGTTGATGTCGCGGAAGCGGCCCAGTTCCTGCGGCAGATCCTCGTCGTAGTGGATCGCATCAACCGGGCACTCCTCCAGGCACGCACCGCAGTCGATGCACGCCTCCGGATCGATGTAAAGCATTTCGGTGCCGGTGAATTCACCCGCAGCCCCGACCGGGCGGATGCAGTCGACCGGGCACACCGGCACGCAGCTGCCATCCTTGCAACAGTTCTGAGTGATCACGTACGCCACGGATTTGTCCTCTCGTCGTGTGTCAGATACCGCCGCGCGCGACGAGTTGGCTCGCGATGACGTTGCGTTGAATCTCGTTGGTGCCTTCGCCAACGATCATCAGGGGTGCGTCCCGGAAGTACCGTTCGACGTCGTACTCGCACGAGTAGCCGTAGCCCCCGTGGATGCGAACGGCGTTCAAGGCGATCTCCATTGCAACCTCGGAGGCGAACAGTTTCGCCATGCCTGCCTCCATGTCCGCGCGCTCACCACTGTCGTAGCGGCGCGCGGCGTACAGCGTGAGTTGGCGTGCGGCAGTGAGTTTGGTGGCCATGTCGGCGAGATAGTTCCCGATTGCCTGGTGCTTCCAGATCGGCTTGCCGAAGCTCTCCCGCTCCTGGGCGTAGCGCAGCCCGTCCTCGAGCGCCGCCGTTGCCACTCCCAATGCGCGCGACGCGACCTGAATACGGCCCGTCTCAAGGCCTTTCATCATCTGCGAGAAGCCCTTGCCCGGGGCTCCGCCAAGAATGGCCGCTGTCGATACGCGACAGTCGTCGAACGACACTTCGCATGATTCGACGCCTTTGTAGCCAAGCTTCGGCAGATCCCGTGACACCGTGAGCCCTTGGCCCTGCTCCACCAGGATCACCGAGATGCCCTGATGCCGCGGCTTGGCCTTGGGGTCGGTCTTGCACAGCAGCGCGATCAACCCGGAGCGTCGCGCATTGCTGATCCATGTCTTGGCGCCGTTGATCACGAGTTCCGAGTCGTCCGGGCCTGCGGGTAGCGCGGTGGTCGTCATGTTCTGTAGATCTGAGCCACCGCCCGGCTCGGTCAGCGCCATGGTGGCGCGCATCTCTCCGGTCGCCATCGCCGGCAGGTACTTCTGCTTCTGCTCTTCCGTACCGAACAGGGTGATCAGTTTGGACACGACGGTGTGCCCGCCCATCGCGCCTGCCAGGCTCATCCAGCCGCGCGCCAACTCCTGCGTCACCTCGACGTAGCAGGGCGTCGAGACGGGGGAGCCGCCGTACTCCTCTTCGATGGCGAGCCCGAAGATGCCGATGCGCTTCATCTGCTCGATCCACGCCTCGGGATATTGATTGGCGTGCTCCACCTCGCGCACCGTCGGCTTGACGTCGCGGTCGATGAAGGCACGCACCGTCTCCACGAGCATGGCTTCTTCTTCGTTCAGATCCGTACCCATGTGGCACTCCTACAACCAAGGTGGCAGCTAATCAACGTCGGGCCAGCTCAATTCTGGCACTTGTGTCACTTCAAGGCAAGCCAGCGCTACTGGGCCTAATGCCCTGTAGTGGCGGGATTACGCGCGCCTGAGTTCTTGGGATCGAATGGCGATAGAGTTACTCTTCTGACGAAGATGTTCACTATGTGAAGGCGGTTCGTCGATGGATCTTAATGTTCGTGGCAAGGCATACCTCATTGTCGGAGGTACCGCAGGCATGGGTCTGGCCGGCGCCAGCGTGCTGGCAGCTGATGGGGCCGCCGTCGCGGTGGTCGGCCGCGACGAGGCGAGGGCCAAGGAGGCCGTCGCCACGCTCACCGGACTCGGTGCATCCGGGGCGTACGGCCTGAACTTCGACGTGAGCCGGCCGGGTGTTGCGGTAGATGCCGTCGAGGAGGCGGTGGCGCTCCTCGGACGACTGGACGGCATCGCCGTGACGATGGGCACTGCAGGCATGATGCCGATCGAATCCGACGATGACGCATGGGACGCGGCCTTCCGCGACGTCCTACTCGCGACGACTCGCTGCGTCCAGGCCGCACTGCCTCACCTGGTGAAGACGAGAGGCGCGATCGTCACCACGTCCGCCTACTCGGCACGTGCTCCACACGAACCGCGCTTGCCCTATGCCAGCCTCAAGGCTGCGGTGGCGACCTTCACCCGCGGGATCGCCCGCACGCACGGCAAGAGCGGTGTCCGGGCGAACTCCATTGCTCCCGGCGCGGTGGAAACCGATGCGCTGCACGCCATTCGCGGCTACATCGCCGAGAACAAGGGGTATCCGTACGAGGAGGCGCTGGAGCGCGCGCTCGTCGAGGACTTCGGATTCGATGCCGCTCTCGCCCGGCCGGGGCAGCCCGACGAGATCGGTTCCCTCATTGCATTTCTGTTGTCCGACCGCTGCGCCTTCGTGACGGGTCAAACCATCTACGCCGACGGGGGAGCGCCCTAGGCATCCCGCGGCGCGAGGCAGGCGGGGAGGAAGGCGCGAATCAGGCCGGCGTCGCCACCGTCCTCGGGTCTGCCCGGTTCGGCGGCGAGGCTGAAGGCCATGCGCGTCACCCAGTGCGCCATGGTCTCGGCGGTGAGGTCGTCACGAACCTCACCCGCGGCCATTGCCGCTTCGAGGCGGTGGCCGAGTGCCTCGGCGAGGTTCTCGCTCCACACCTCGGAGGCCTCCGCGGCACGGAATGTTCGGCCAAGCTCGTCGGCGCCGATGAGCAAGGCCATGGTCGGTGAGTTCCGCGCCGCCTCGAGGCCGAGAACGACTGCGTTGACCAGTTGGTCCAAGAAGGGTTCGTCTGTGTGCCAACAGCGTTCGGTGGCGTCGAGCACGCCGCCGATGGCGCGGACGAACGACGCTGCCAGTAGCGCGTCCTTGGAGGGGAAGTAGTCGTACACCGTCCGGCGGTGCACACCGGCCCGGCTGGCGATGTCATTCATTCGGGTGCGACCGGGGCCGAGGTCGACGTAGCAGGATTCGGCGGCGGCCAGCAGTCGCTCTCTGGCCTGCTCTTCGCCGATCGGAGCATCAGCACCCCAGGATGCCGCCCGACTCGACCCCGCCCGCGTTGACACGCCTGCCATCTTCGCAAACCCCTGACCTTCTCGAGCGAACCTTGACGTGGACCACATTAGCTCCTAATGTGTGGCCAAGACCACAAATACTGGAATATGTGGTCCACGCTCGGAGGCGCTGCGGAAAGCTCAACGCGTGACATTGCTTACCTAGTAAACTATGTTGACCTTGCGACTTGCATGAGTACCGAGTGAATACCGGGCCACGTAGGGACGGATGTGGGTAGATGCAGAAACCGATGACCGGCGTGCGTGTCCTGGAGGTCGCGCAATTCACGTTCGTGCCTTCAGCGGGTGCTGTGCTCGCCGACTGGGGCGCAGACGTCATCAAGGTCGAGAACCCCGTGACGGGCGATGCGCAGCGTGGGCTGGTGACCGTGGCGGGTCGTTCTGCCAATGCGCCGGGAGTGTCATTCTCGCCGATGATGGAGGCCCCCAACCGAGGTAAGCGAAGCATCGGATTGTCGCTGGCGCTGACTCAGTCGCGTCCGGTGTTCGAGGAACTCGTCAGGCGTAGCGATGTGTTCCTGACCAATCATCTGCCGCAGGCGCGGGCGAAACTTCGGATCGATCTCGACGAGATCCGGCGGATCAATCCGTCGATCATCTACGTCGCAGGAAGCGGTTTCGGAAGCACCGGGCCCGACCGTGACACGGGAGCGTACGACGCGACGGCGTTCTGGGCGCGCGCGGGTAACGCCGAAGGTGTCACGCCAACCGACTCCGAGGTACCGACGGGCATGCCGGCCGGCGCGTTTGGCGACAACATCGGTGGCATCACCATCGCGGGTGCGGTCGCCGCGGCACTCTATGGCAGGCAGGCGACGGGGCAGACCTCGATCATCGATGTGTCGCTGTTGGCGGTCGGGGCGTGGGCGAATCAGTCCAACGTCAACCTGGCCATGCTCTACGGTTGCCCGCTGCCGAAGATCGATTACCGCACGCAGACACCCGGCAATCCACTCACCGGGGCGTACCGGTGTTCCGACGGCCGGTTCATCCAGTTGTCGATGTTGCAGCCGACCCGCTACTGGGCTCCGCTGTGCCGATTGTTGGGACTCGGGGAGGCGGCCGGCGATGAGCGGTTCGCGACCGTGGAGTCGTTGGCGGCCAACGCCGATGACGCCACCGCTTTACTCGCCGACGCGATCGGTTCGCGGACCTTCGACGACTGCACGCGACTGTTGAACCTGCTGGACGGTCAGTGGGCGCCGGTACAGGACGCCTGGGAGGTCGCCAACGACGAGTCGTTGATCGCCAACGGGCGTATCGCCGATGTCGTGGATGCGCAGGGTAATAGGCAGCGGCTGGTGGCCAATCCGGTGAAGTTCGACGAGGCGGCTGCTGAGCTGAGCCGGGCGCCGATGTTCGCCGAGCACACCGACGAGGTGCTGCGGGAACTGGGCATGAACGACCACGATCTGATCGACCTGAAGTTCGAAGGGGCCATCACCTGAGTGCAGCGACCAGTGCCGATCGAATCGGCCACGCTCGCGTCGGTCACGTCGACAGCATTGAAGCCGGCGGCGCGAATCCGGGATTCGCCAACGCGGTTGCCATACCGCTGCCGATCGGTCCCGTCTCGTCGAACAGTGTGGCGGTGCCGCTGGCGACCCCGGCATGACCGTAGTGCGTCATCGACGCCAAACCGATGTACGCGCCCTGCGGCAAGCGACTGAGCGTAATCGTGTAGTCGGCGTTGATGAATTGCAGTCCCGCTGTTCCCCAGTGAGAGAGCGAACTCGTGACGTCGCCGGCCATGACGGCGCGAGTGAAGGGCGAGAGTGGCTCGTCATCGACGAGCAGCTTCGTCTCCCGGACCCAGGCGAATTTCTGCCCGTCGTGGCGCCACTCGGTGACGCCGACACCCGGACGGCCGTCAACTGGGTCCCGACCGTATGACTGCAGCAGCATGGGGAGGTCGTCGGACAGAACGTCGGGTTCGGCGGGGATGGCGGGCATCATCACCGGCGACGTCCAAACCGTGTTCACGGGGTGCTCGCTGCGGCGAACGAACAATGCGCTGGCCCGTGCCACCAGAGCGTCGTTCTGGGTCATGACGGCGTCGACCACTCGTAGGCGGCGCCCATCACGTACGACCGACGAATGCACCTGTAGAGGTTGTAGCGCCACTGGCCTGAGCAGGTCGACCGTCAGCCGGGCAGGGTGCAGGTCGACGTCGTCGACTTCCTGCTCGACCGCCCGCCCGAGCAACCCGCCGATGTAGTTACCGCTGAGTGACGGACCCCATGGCCCCCTGGCCAAGGGGGTTGGCAGGTAACCGACTCCGTCCGTAACGAAGAAGGAAGTCGGCATCTCTCAAGGCCTTTCGTGGAGCTGTCGCAGTCGGCATCGCTCGAGGAGGATCTGCGCCAGGCGTTCGGGGTGGCTGAACATCACCTCGTGGCAGGCGTCGATGGGAATCAATTCCTGTACGCCGCCCAGCGCAGCGATGCTCGCGTGCTGCGACTTGACCGACAGAGCCCGGTCGCGCGTGGTCAGGATCCACGTGCGCGGCACATCATCCGGGAATCCGCTGCGGTCAACGGGTTCGGCGGGGATCCGGGCCGACTCGGCGTGCAACTTCGACATCGTCAACCTGCTTTGAGTGCGTGTCATGCCGTTGCAGAACGCCCACCGCGCCGCCGGTGCTGGAATCGACATTGGACGGCCGATCCGGGCGGCGCGGCGGGCGAAGACCGCCAGCGGGCCGCCGAGAGTGTCGGCGATCGCAAGGCCCTGAGGTGGCACGAAGGCGGTCGCCAGGATCATCTCGCGCACGCGGGACGAGCCGAGTTTCGCCACGACACCGGGCACGGTCACGCCGGCCATCGAGTGGCCGACGATCACGATGTCACCGAGTCCCGCGTCCTCGATGTCGGCGACGACGGAGTCGACCCACTCACCGATGGTCACCGTCGCCAGGTCGCCGGGCTTGTCGCCGTGACCCGGCAGATCGACCGCGAGGGTGCGCAAGTCTGGTGCCTGACGGCGTAGTTGGGCGATGACGAGATCCCAGCAGTCGCCGGCATGCTCGCCGCCGTGGACCAGCACGAGGTCGGGCAAGGGCATGGCAGCCAAACCCCTCAGCGGTGGACGAGCTGGGACGCCAGCACGTCGACGTCGGCGCGGAAGTCGGTGAAGCTACGGCTGGCCGGCTCGATCGTGATCCAGGTGACGCCGGCCTCGGCGTACTGGTCCAGCCGGGATCGTGCAGCAGCGCAGAACGCGGCGCAGTCACCGCTGGCGAGCAGATCGGCTTCGAATGGGACGAATGCGACGTCGGCGGGGTCACGGCCCAACTCCGCACGCCGCTTGTTGACCGCTCCGATCCACTCGCCGAGCGTGTCGACGTCCTCGAGCGGACGGGCCCTGGTGATCGCGGCCATCTCGCCGGATGCTGCCATCGGCATCCAGCCATCGGCTACCTCGACGACGCGGCGCTGCGCCGCCGCTCCGTTGCCGCCGATCCAGATCGGGGGACCACCCGCGGTGAACGGCGGCGGAAGGGCAACGTGACCGCTTACCCCGAATTCCGGCCCGTCATGGTCGACACCGTTCCACGTTGCCTTCCACGCGGCGATCGCCTCGTCAAGCAGTGCCCCGCGGCGGTCGAAATCGGCGCCCAGTGCCTCGAATTCGGATTTCAGGTAGCCCGCCCCGGTGCCCAGCGTGAAGCGACCGCCGGATAGCAGGTCGAAGCTGGCCGCTGCCTTGGCCGTCAAGTACGGGCTCCGATACCCCGACACCAGGATGTAGGTCAACAAGCGGATCCGGGTGGTGGCAGCGGCGGCGAAGCTCAACGACACGAACGGGTCGAAGGCATGGTGGCCGCCGTTGGCCAACCACTCCATGTCCGGATAGGGGTGCTCGGACATCGAGAACGCATCGAAGCCGGCCTCCTCCACCAGTCGTGCGACGTCACCGATACTGGCTCCCTCACACCAACGGTTCCAATGCTTGACCGCCCGCATCGGGAACATCAGGTTGTAGCGCACTTCGATTCCTATCTGACCAGCGATCGGGCGATGACTTCGCGTTGGACTTCGGTGGCTCCCTCGCCGAGCCTCTTGACCCGCAGATCGCGGAACCAACGCTCTAGCGGCAATTCGGTGGAGATGCCGAGCGCGCCGTGCATCTGTATGCAGCGGTCGATCACCCGGTAAGCGGCCTCGGTGCCGTACATCTTGGCCACCGACGCGTCTACCCGGACGTTGCGGCCCAAGTCGGCGTTCCAGGCCGCCTGGTAGACGAGCAGTCTCGCGGCCCGCAGTTCCACCTCGCTGTCGACCAACATCCACTGGATACCCTGCTTGTCGGCGAGCTTGCCACCGAATACTTCTCTGTCCCTGGCCCACTGGCAGGTCCTGTCCAAGGCACTCTGCGCGATGCCGATGGGGCCGGCCGCATAGATGATGCGTCCGTGCACGAGGAAGTCACTCGCCAGCGAAAAGCCCTGCCCCTCGCCGCCGATCAACTGAGCGGCCGGTATCCGGACGTTGTCGAAGTGCAATTCGTACGGTGCGAAGGAGGCCATGACGGGGATGCGGCTGAACGTAACCCCAGGGGTGTCCTTCTCGAGAATGAAGGCCGAGATGCCTTGTCGGCCCTCGCCGGTGCGCGCATACACGACGCCCCAGTCGGCATGCGGGGCGTGGGAGATCCACGTCTTCGAGCCGTTGAGCACGTAGTCCCCGTTTCCTGAGCTGTCGCGCACTGCCTTGAGCTTGATGGCCCTGGCCGGATCCGATCCGCCGGAGGCCTCGGTGATCGCGGTGTACGCCTTGGACATGGTGCCGTCGACGATCGGTCTCGCGTACTTGTCGAACTGCTCGGGCGACGCCTTGAACATGATGTTCGGAGGGTTGCCGCCGAACGCGCCCAGAGCCGGAAAGAAGGCTCCCATCCGGCATTTCGCGGCTTCCTCGGCGACCACCACCTGGCCGAGAACCCCCAGCCCGGCGCCCCCGAACTCCAAGGGGGTCTGCAGCGACCACAATCCGAGCGCCCGGGCCTTGGACTGTAGGTCGACCAGCTGCTCGCGGGGCAGACCGACGGTGTCGTGCCCCAGCTTCTCCTCGACCGGATGCACGTGGGCATCCATGAACCGCCGCACGGTGTCGCGCAGCATCACCAGTTCGTCCGGCAGCTCCCACGCGCCGATGGGTTGACTACTCACACTGATTGCGCGGCCGCCGCCCGCAGGTCGCGAGCGCTCTGCAGCTGCGGCTCGTGATTCGCCTCGTACCGCTCGATCCACTCGTGCGGCAACTTGCCCCACGCCTCACCAATTCGCAGCCGTTGCTCGGAGCTGAAGACCTCCGCGGCAACGACGTCTCCGACGAAGATGGTGTTCTCCTCGTTGTCCAGGGAGCCGGTGATCCGGCACTCGACGTAGCTGTGCGCGTCGAGCAGGATCGGTGCACCCGTGACACCGGGCTTCGTGCGCAGTTGGGAGATCTTGTCGCCGTCGCGACCCGAGCTGCCGCCCAGTGTCATCAGGATGTCCATCGACGCGTCGATCTCGTCGGGGCCCGCCGACAGCATGTGCATGACGAAGATGCCGGAGTTGACCAGCATGTCGTGGGACTTGTTGTACTTGGTGAGGCTGACCGTGGCGCGGGGCAACTCGGGGACGATGCTCGCCGAACCGGCGGATAACGAGATCAACCCGTTGGCAACCCCTCCGTCGATGGTGGTGACCGCCACCGGGAAGGGGCGTAGGCCGGCAAGTACCTTGTCTGCGGCCGCTAAGTCGATCGTCATGTGTCTCCTTTGGGTGATGGGGCGTGTCTAGCCGAGCGTGAACGGGTCGCGGGTCTCGCCCGACAGCTCGACCCACACGGCCTTGGTCTCGGTGAAGTCCTTCACGGCGTCGATGCCGTTCTCGCGGCCGATGCCGCTGTAGCCAATGCCACCGAACGGAACATGTGGCGACACCACGCGATAGGCGTTGACCCAGACCGTGCCAGCCCGCAGCTTGGCGGCCACGCGGTGAGCGCGATGAACGTCCTTGGTCCACACGGAAGCGGCCAAGCCGAAGTCGGTGGCGTTGGCGGCGGCGACGGCCTCGTCCTCGTCGGCGAATGTCATGACCGCGAGCACGGGTCCGAAGACCTCCTCGGCGACGGCCCGCATCGAGGGATCGACCCCGGTCAGCACCGTCGGCTTGACGAAGAATCCGCCGAGTTCGTCGTCCGGCTCGCCGCCGTAGGCGATCGTGGCGCCCTGCTCGCGGGCAGAGGCGAAGTGGGACAGCACCTTCTCGTACTGAGGCTGATTGGACACCGGGCCCATCTCGGTCGCCGGGTCCTTCGGATCCCCGAGCTTGATGGTCGCGGCGCGCGCCACGATGCGCTCGACGAGTGCGTCGGCGACGCTCTCGTGAACGAGCAGCCGGGATCCGGCCAGACACGTCTGGCCGGTGGCGGCGAACACGCCTGCGATGACTCCGTTGGCGGCCGCGTCGAGATCGGCGTCGGGGAACACCACCTGCGCCGACTTGCCGCCGAGTTCCAGGGTGAAGCGGGTCATGTTCTCGATCGCGGCCTTGCCGACGTGGATGCCGGTGGCCGTCGATCCGGTGAACGCGATCTTGTCGACGCCGGGGTGAGACGCGAGTGCGGCCCCGGTCGCCGGACCCCAACCCGTCACGACGTTGACCACGCCGGGGGGAAAGCCCGCCTCGGCGAACAGCTTCGCGAACGCCAGCGTGGACGTCGGGGTGTGGTCGCTGGGCTTGATGACGAACGTGCAGCCCGCGGCCAGACCCGCGGCGAGCTTCCACGTCAGTAGGAGCAGCGGTGAGTTCCACGGGGTGATCGCGCCGACCACGCCGACCGGCTCGTGGCGGGTGTAGACGAAGTAGTTGGGCTTGTCGACAGGCACGACGTCGCCCTGCAGCTTATCGGCGAGGCCGGCGTAGTAGAAGTAGTAGTCCGGCAGCGCCCGCATCTGGCCGACCATCTCGCGCGTCAGCTTGCCGCCGTCGCGTACCTCGAGCTCGGCCAGCTGTTCAGCCTCGCGCGCGATGATCTCGCCGAGACGCCACAACAGCTTGCCGCGGGCGGTCGCAGTCAGCGCACCCCACGGCCCGTTCAGTGCGGCCCGAGCGGCGGCAACGGCGCGATCCACGTCGGCGGGACTTCCGTCGGGTACGCGGGCCCACGGCTTGCCGGTGAAGGGATCGGTGCTGTCGTAGGTGGCGCCCGATGCAGCGGCGGACGATTCACCGCCGATCAGTAGGTCGAACTCGGTCAACTGATCGGTCGTGATCTCAGTCATGCGCTCTCCTCATCATCGAGTTCGCGGTCGCTTCTTGTTGTTGAGTGAGTTGGGGGTGGCTCCTGCGTTGCCCAGATCCGTGTAGAACTTGC
>NZ_JBOGDD010000997.1:0-10309 GCF_050701675.1 Mycobacterium sp.
GCCTTGGCTGAAGAAGGCCAACCCGAACAGCAGAACCCACAACCAGACGACGTGATCGCTGGTCAGCGCGAAGACGGGAACGACGAACAGCAGCGAGATCAGCAGTCCGAGTACGTAGGTCCGCCGAGTGCCGAGTTTGTCTCCGACGATGCCCGACGTCACCGAGCCCGCCGCGTAGCCGAGGCCCGCCCACAGGAGCACGTGCGCGACCTGGCCGGGATCGAAGTGCAATTCGGTCTTCAGGTAGGTCGGCAGCAGCGACTGCAGCGGCCACGAGTACAGGAAGGCCGTCAGCACGGTGATGATCAGCATCACGTACATCGCCGTCATCCCCGCCGCGATCTGCCTGGCGAGCGCAAGGAAGCAGCCGGCGACCACCACGCCGAGGACCCACACCCAGGTGCCCGTGACGGTCCGGCTGAAGATCACGACGAGAATGGCGGCGGTGACCGTCGAGATCGCGATGTTGGCAAGTCGCCGTTGAGGATTGAACAACAGTTGGATCGGGGTGTTCTCCCCGATCGCACCACGTTTGACGTTGTCCTCCCATTCCTTGGCCTCGGGCAGCACCCGCCGCATCCAGAGTGCGACTGCGGCGGGGAGTAGACCGATGAAGAACATCCAGCGCCAGCCGAGGCTCGGCACCACCAGCGGGTACAGCTGGCTCGCCAGCACCACGCCGATCGGATACGCGGAGAGCAGGGCGCCGCTGGCGCGGTTGCGGAAACGCTGCGGCCACGACTCCATCGCATAGGTCACGCTGGTGGCGTACTCGCCGGCCATGCCGATGCCGACGATGGCCCGGAAGATGAACATCGGCCAGTAGCCCCACGCCAGCCCGCACAGGAAGCTGCCGCCCGCGAAGCAGAGGATGCTGATGACCATGGCGCCCTTGCGTCCGAAGCGGTCGGCGACGGCTCCGAGGAGAAGACCGCCGAACCACCGCGAGACGAACGCGGCACTGACCAGGGTGGTGGCCTCGACGAGGCTCAGACCGAATTCGTCCGCCAGCTCGGTGAGGACCAGGGTGATCAGGAGGAAGTCGAAGCCGTCCAGCAGGTACCCGAGCCAGGCGGCCCAGAACTGTTTCCACTGGGTGGGTGTCAACGATTCGTGTTCGTCGATGTCGCGCGGTGAACGCGGGGATGTCGCCATGCCGGCTACCTCTGATCAGATATCGGATATGTGAGAGCGGATATCCGGACCCTACAACATGACGCACGTCACATCAACACCCTGGCGGGTCGGTCGTGGACCGCTGTCGAGCGGCTATGCCGGGTTGATTTCGAGACTGCGCTGCAGGTCCTCGAAGTGCCGGGCCACCGCGCTGGTCATCGCGGCGCGGTCACCAGACCGCAGGGCATCGACTATCGCGGCGTGGTCCTCGGCGGTCGGACGGCGCAGATCGAGCACGATGTGGTCGGCGCCCTTGCTGAAGATCGTCCAGAAGACGTCGATCAGTTGCAGCACGAAGGGATTGCCGAGCGGTTCGAACAGCGCCTGATGAAAGGCGTGGTCGACGTCGGCGGGCACCCGGCCATGTTCGGCGCGGGCCCGCATCTGGTCGACGAGTTCGTCGAGCAGCAACAGGTCAACGTCGGTGATGACCTTGGCGACCTCGGTGATCAAGCCCTCCTCGAGCGCCCGGCGCGCTTGGAGCAGATGAAGAAGCGGAACGCTGTCGGCCTGCAGGCCATAGGGCAGCTGCTCGATCAACGGATCGAAGCTGAAGGTGCCGACGAACAGCCCCTTGCCGCGGCGGACCTCCACCACGCCGTGTGCCTCGAGGCGGCGGAGTCCCTCGCGGACCGAGGTCTTCCCGACGTCGAGCAGCGCCGCCAGCTCGGCCTCCGAGGGCAGCGGGTCTCCCGGCTTGAGCCGCTTGTCGACGATGAAGGCACGAATGGCATCGCCGGTCTCGTGTGACAGCAACGCTCGCATCTGTGCTCCATCGACGCAGGCGGCCGCGACTGCGACCGACTTTTCGGATATCAGGTAGGTTACCCCGCCCGACGGTGACGAGGTTCCGCGTCGGTCAGGGACGTTTGAGGTCGGCGGCCATCTCGGTGAGCTGAGCGAACGCCTCCTCGAGGCACTCCGCCATGACGCGCGGGCCGAGGAGTGCGGGCTCCGTTTCGGCGACCAGATTTGCGCACGCGGTGACCACGGTGACGTTGAACAGAGTCCTGGCGAGTTCGAGCCGCCGATCGTCCAACGGCACCCCGGCCCGATCGGCAAGTATCTTCATCACGCGGGGATTTCGGTACTCAATTGCCTTCTTGCGCAACGCATCGGAGGAGTTGATCACCCGCAGCATCAGAGTCACCTGGTCGGCCGACGGCTGGCCGTAGGGCCGGTCGGCGATGCGGTTGAACACCGCAACGTGCGCGGCCCGCATCGCCTCAAGCGGACCGAGGGGTTCGGACTGCCGGCTCACCTCGGCGACGACGTCGTCGGACACCGCGTCGAGAACGGCCAGGAACACCGCATCCTTGGTGGAGAAGTAACGGTTGAACGTCCGTGGCGAGACGTCGGCGGCGGTCGATATCAGTTCGATGGTCGCATTGTCGTAGCCGACGCTCAGGCACAGTTTTACGGCCGCGTCGATCAACTCGGCACGGGTGCGTTGGGCCTTGCGCTCTCGCAAGGTCGTGTACGGCGTGTCAGCAACGTTTGCCACGTCGCGACTGTAGTCGACATTAGCCAGGCTAACGTCTTCAGCGAAGCCCCTCAATTGACGGGATGGGCGGCCCGTTTCGCGCGCCCGCCGCGAATTGACCTGACGCCGAACGGAGTTCGCGGATAGCGCCGGGCAAGGGCCGTGACGACTTCTCGCCCCCGTTTGACGAGCCCCCCTGCGAGGTAGTTGTGTGTTGTTCACTCGCCGTCTGTTGAGGGAAGGCTCTCGCTGTGACCACTGAAGCCAAACCTGACACCGAACAACCGCTGTCGCCGGCCGAGCCGCGGAAGCGGCGCCGGGTGGTGGGAGCACTGCGGTCGCCCTCGGGCGCGGTCATTCCACACCCCGCCCTTGACGTCGCGGTCGACGAGGCCGAGCAGTCCCGCAGTCGCGGCATCGACTGGGTGGTGTTCGGCGTGACCGCCGTCATCGCCGTCGGCTTCCTGGTCTGGGGTTTCGTCAGTACGCCGTCGCTGAGTAGCGTGTCGGGCTCCGCGCTGACGTGGACCATGGAGAACACCGGCTGGCTCTTCGTGGTGACGTCCTCGGCGTTCGTGATCTTCGTGCTGTGGTTGGCGTTGAGCCGCTTCGGCGCCATCCCGCTTGGGCGTGACGACGAGGAACCCGAGTTCAAAACCGTGTCGTGGATCGCCATGATGTTCAGCGCGGGGATGGGCATCGGCCTGATGTTCTACGGCGTCGCCGAACCGCTCTCGCATCTGGTCACGCCCCCGCCGGGAACCGGCCCGGTCGGCAACCAGGAAGCCATGCAGACCGCCATGGCCACGACCCTGTTCCACTGGACCCTGCACCCGTGGGCGATCTACGCCGTCGTCGGTCTCGCGATCGCCTACGGCGTGTACCGCAAGGGCCGCCTGCAACTGATCAGCGCGGCCTTCGCGCCGCTGATCGGCGACCGGGCCAACGGGCCGCTCGGCAAGATCATCGACATGCTGGCGATCTTCGCCACGCTGTTCGGGTCGGCCGCGTCGCTCGGCCTCGGCGCCTTGCAGATTCGCAGCGGCCTGCACATCGTCGCGGGTATCGGTACGACGGGCAATGCGGTGCTGATCGGCATCATCGCGGTGCTGACGATCGCGTTCATCTTCTCGGCGGTGTCGGGCGTCGCCAAGGGAATTCAGTGGCTGTCCAACGTCAACATGATCCTGGCGCTGATCCTGGCGCTGTTCGTCTTCATCGTCGGGCCGACGGTCTTCATCCTCAACGTCATCCCCACCGCGCTGGGCAGCTACCTGCAGGACATGGCGATGATGTCGGCGCGCACGGGTGCCGAGGGCGCCAACGTCGACGCCTGGCTGCAGAGCTGGACGGTCTTCTACTGGGCATGGTGGCTGTCGTGGACTCCGTTCGTCGGGATGTTCATCGCCCGCATCTCGCGGGGCCGCACGATTCGCCAGTTCGTCACCGGCGTGCTCCTGGTGCCCAGCGTGGTGTCGCTGGTCTGGTTCGCGATCTTCGGCGGCGCCGCGATCAGCATTCAGCAGGGCGGCGTCGACCTCGCGGGCGAGGGAACCACCGAAGGCCAGCTGTTCACGCTGCTTGACCAGTTCCCGTTCGCCACGGTCGCCAGCATCCTGGTGATCGTGCTGGTCGCGATCTTCTTCGTCTCCGGTGCGGACGCGGCGTCGATCGTGATGGGCTCGCTATCCGAGCGCGGGACGATAGAACCGTCGCGGCCCACAGTGGTGTTCTGGGGCGCTGCGACGGGCGCGGTGGCCGCCGTCATGCTGTTGGTCGGCGGCGATGATGCCCTGACCGGTCTTCAGTCGTTGACCATCCTCGCCGCGCTGCCGTTCGTCCTGGTCATGGTCGGGCTCTCGGTCGCATTGGTGAAGGACCTTCGCACGGACCCCATGATGATTCGGCAGCGCTACGCCGCCGAGGCGGTCGACGATGCAGTGATCGCAGGCGTCGTCGAGCACGGGGACGACTTCGTCATCGCGATCGAGAAGGATCCCGACGCCTGATCTCGGCTCGGGGGCAGACCTGCGTCCGCAGGTACCCTCGCGGTAACCCCGAGCCCACGAATCGAGGCGTTTCGCGATGTCAGACCCCCAGTCGGTCGAGGTCGAACCCGCCGAGCAGACGCGGTCGCGCCGCCGGTGGCTGCGCCTCATTCCCGTGTTCGTCATCACGCTGATCCTGGTCGGCGTGCCGTGGTGGACGCTGCTCGCGGCGGGCACGCACTGGCCGACGGCCGTCGTGGTCGTCGGGACGCTGGTGTTCGCGGCGGCGTTCGTCGGACTGCCCGCGTTGATGTTCCTCGGCCGCGGTGGCCGGCGGCCGGACTGGGCGGCCGTCACCGCCGACGCCCTGCTCGGCGTGGTCTGGGTGCTGTTCTTCTGGTCGGTGCTCGGCCAGCTTCTGAGCCTGGTGTTGCTGCTGTCGGGCGTCGCCGATCCGGTGCGGTCGCGGGTCGTGGCAGCCGCCGTCGTGGTCGTCGTGCTCGCCTTGCTCGGGTGGGGCTACTCCGAAGCGATGCGGGTACCGCGGACCCGCCACGTCGACGTCGTCATCCCCCGGCTCGGCGGTGGGCTGGACGGACTGCGCGTCGCGATGATCACCGACACCCATTACGGGCCCATCGACCGCAGCCGGTGGTCCGCGGCGGTGAAGGACCGCGTGAACGAGCTGGACGCCGACATCGTGTGCCACGTCGGTGACATCGCGGACGGCACGGTGGCGGTGCGCGAAGCCCAGGCCGCGCCACTCGCTGCGATGCGGGGCAGGCTCGCCCGCGTGTACGTCACCGGCAACCACGAGTACTACGGCGAGGCGCAGAGCTGGCTCGACTACATGGCAGGCATCGGCTGGGACGTGTTGCACAACAGGCATCTCGTCGTCGAACGAGGTGGCGATCGGCTCGTCGTCGCCGGCGTCGACGACGCCACCGCCATGGGCTCCGGACTCGACGGGCACGGCGCGGACCTCGTGGCGGCGTTGGCGTCCGCCGATCCCGATCTGCCGGTGCTGCTTCTGGCCCATCAGCCCAAGCAGGTCCGCGACGCGGCCGACGCCGGGGTGGACCTGCAGATCTCCGGGCATACCCACGGCGGGCAGATCTGGCCGTTCAACTTCCTGGTGCGGCTCGACCAGCCGGTGGTCCAGGGACTGAGCCGCCACGGCGAGCGCACGCAGCTCTACACCAGTCGTGGCACCGGTTTCTGGGGTCCGCCGCTGCGCGTGTTCGCGCCAAGCGAGATCACGTTGCTGACGCTGCGACGGGCGTGAGGCGCCGTCGTCGCAGCGTGCCCGTCGGCACCTTCGACGCGGCAACGAACCGCTGGACCGACGACGTCGATGCCGCCGGTGCGGTGCAACGCGACGGGCTGACCCTTGCGACGTTCAACATCTGGTTCAACGAGTACCACGCAGAGCAGCGCTACCGGGTGATCGCCGAGCTGATGTCCCGAAACATGCCCGATGTCATGGTGTTTCAGGAAGTCACCCCCGCGGCGCTGGCCGTCCTGCTCGACCAACCGTGGATTCGCCAGCGGTATCACCGGGCCGAGGTGACCGGCGATGGGGTCGGCAACTACGGCATGTTGATGCTGTCCCGGCTTCCGGTCAACCGAGTGACCTACACCCGGCTGCCAACCCGCCTGGCACGCGGATTCCTGGTGGCCGAGCTCGCGGTCAACGGCCGGCCCGTGGTGGTCGCCGCCGTCCATCTGGAGAGCGGAAAGGCGGCGTCACGGTTGCGCGCGCGGCAGCTGGGGCGGATCTTCCGCGCTCTGCGAAGCGTTGAAACCGCCGTCGTCCTCGGTGATTTCAACATGCGCGATGCCGAGAACGGATCGATCGGCGCGCCCTACCGCGATCTCTGGCCGGTGCTGCGACCACGCGACGACGGTTTCACCGAGGACACGACCATCAACCTGATGCGGTTCGACAGCAAGAACAAGCACCGCCACGTTCGATTCGACCGCGTGCTTCTCAAGAGCGACTCGTGGGACGGCACCAGCATCGATCTACTGGGAACCGAACCGATCTCGGCTGCGCTGCCGCGGGTGTACCCGTCTGATCACTTCGGGGTGCAGTGCCACCTCGAACGCAGGCGGGGCGCAGCCGTGGAAACCCCACGGCACCAAGGCCTCTGGCCAGGATGGCGGGCCTTCAGAAGCTGAGTCGCCGGTACCGCTGCAGGCGCCGGATGCCCGCTGCCGCGACGATACCGTCGTGCGGGCGCAACGCGGCCGCCACCAGGGTGCGGGTGTTCTCGACGTCGAAATGGGTGCCGATCGCCACCAGGCAGTTGGCACGTGCCGTCGGTGGCGCGGTCGCGACGTGAATCGACGAGCCGACCACGTTGACGACGTAGGTGCGCACTCGCCCGCGGTAGCGGACTGCGACGGTGCCCTTGAGTCGATACACCCCGGCAGGGGGTTCTTCGAGCAGATCCAGCAGCGCACCGGGGTCGAGGCAGCCGTCGCTCGTCGACGTGACGGAGGCGGCGTGGACGTGATCGTGGGGATCGGAGCCGGCATCGAGCAGCAGTTCCCGAAAGGAGAGCTGTCCGGAGCCCTCGTCGGCGTCGGACACGTCGTACAGCAGGGTCGGGTCGATCCTCGCGCCGGTCGTGCCGACCACGTGCGCATGCGGATTGCGTTCGCGCACCCGTGTTTCGATGCGGTCCAGCTCGGCGGCCCGGTTCCTCTCGGGGATCTGGTCGAGTTTGTTGACCACGACGAGCGATGCCGCTCCGTACCTGGCCGGCGGGATGCCGCCGAGGTCGACCATGTCGAAGTGCGTGGCCGCGTCGATGACGTCGACGACACCGCCGGGCCGCACCCGTTCGACTCCGCTGAAGCGGATCAGCCGGGAAATGGCGACGGGGTCGGCCAGTCCACTCGCCTCGACGATGATGACGTCCAGCGCCAGGCGCGGGTCGGTGAGCTTCTCCAGCGCGTCGTCCAACCCACCCTCGTCGGGCAGGCAGCAGACGCATCCGCCCGTGATCGACACGGGTTCGTCGACCTGGCCCGTCACCAGGGCGGCATCGACGTTGATCTCACCAAAGTCGTTGATGACGACGCCGATCCGCGCACCGGGAGCTTGCAGGACGTGGTTCAGCAGGCTGGTCTTGCCCGCGCCGAGGTACCCGGTCAACGCGATGACCGGTATTGCGCGCACCCGAGGAGTGTAGGGCCCGTCGCTCGCCGATCAGTACGCTCGGTTGAGTGATGGACACGAACACGCCGGTCGCCGCGTTGTTGGCGCGCGCGGGCGGGGTCCGCGGGCTGATCTACTCGTCGCTGCCGGTCACCGTCTTCGCCGCCGCGTCCGCCGTGCTGGATCTCGGGTGGTCGATTGCCGCCGCGCTCGGCGTCGCGGCGGTCATCCTTGCGTGGCAGCTGCAACGACGGGAGTCCACGCGGCCGGCGCTCTTCGGATTCGCCGGCGTCGCGCTCGGTGCGGGCCTAGCGTTCCTCACCGGCAAGGCCAAGGACTTCTACCTCCCCGGCATCTGGATGTACCTCTTCCTGGCCATCGCGTTCAGCGTCTCGGTGCTGATCCGTCGACCGCTGGTGGGGGTCGGGTGGGCGTGGATCACCGGTCGTGACGACACCTGGCGCCGGGTGCGTCGAGTGCGCCTGGCCTTCGACCTCGTCACGATGGTGATGGCGCTGGTGTCGTGGGCACGCTTCGTGGTGCAGTACTACCTGTACGACACCGATCAGGCGGGGTTGCTCGCCGCCGCGCGCATCGCGATGGGGTGGCCGATCTTCGTGCTGACGTCGTCGCTGATCTATTTGGCCATTAGAACCGCCATTCGTGCCCTGCCACGTACGGCCGAGGCGGCTGACTAACCGAGCGGAAGGAACGAGCCATGAGCGACGAGGACGCCGCATCCATTCGAGCGGACCGAGGTGACTGGGCGAAGGAGCACCTCGAGACGTATCTGAGCTCGGGCGGCGCCAAGGGACACATCCTGGACCTCAGCTCCGTCGGCGGTCACGCGGTGACGACCCACTGCTTGATCAAGGTCGTGGGGCGCAACTCGGGCAAGGCCTACGTCAAGGCGTTGATCTACGGCAACACCGGAGGTGAGATCGTCGTCGTCGCCTCCAAGGGAGGCGCTGACACCCATCCGGAGTGGTACCTGAACATCCGGCACAGCGAGACCATCGGCGTCCAGATCGCCACCCAGGCGTTCGAGGCCACCTGGCGCGAGCCCGAAGCCGAAGAGCGGCACCAGGTGTGGGCCTACATGACGCACCTGTTCCCGCCCTATCTCGGCTATCAGACGTCGACGGAGCGTCACATCCCGCTGGTGATGTTGAAGCCCGTGCGCTCGATCGACGTCTTCACGCCCTGACCCCAGCGCGATTCGTGCACCCGCGCCCGCGGCCACGGCGGGTTTGGGTGCACGAATCGTGGGGGAGCGAGTCAGTGGTGAATCAGGTCCTTGGTCGAGTCCGGCGTCTTCTTGCCGAGTAGAACCGTTGGGACGTCCTTGGTCTCGCGGGCGGTCAGCGCCGCCGCGGCGGCGATCACGCAGACCACGGCCGTGAAGATGCTGATGACCACCCAGCCGCCTTCTCGGACGCCGCCGAGCGCGGTGACGATCGTCGGCGCGAAACCCGCCAGCAGGAACCCGAGCTGAGTGCCGATCGCCACGCCGGAGAAGCGGACCTCGGTGCTGAACATCTCGTTGTAGAAGGACGGCCACACGGCGTTCGCGGCGCCGTAGCCGAGGGCGAAGGTCGCCACTGCGAGCACGAACGTCCACGTGTGGTCGTCGTTGCTCATCGACAGCATGTAGAAGGGCATCAGGGCAGCCGAAGACAGTGCACCGTAGATGAACACCGGCTTGCGACCGATCCGGTCGGCGAGCATGCCGAACAGCGGTTGGGTACCGAGAGCGACGACGTTGGCCACGACCACCAGCCACAGCGTGATGTCGGCGGGCAGCCCGACCTTCTTGCCGTAGGCGATCGCGAGGGTGCCGAAGACCGTTGACACCACGGCGATGAACGCGCAGACGACGACGCGCAGCACATCCCGCCAGTGGTGACGAAGCAGCGGCTTCAGCGGCACCCGCGCGAGGGTGCCCGCGGCCTTCGCCTCTTCGAACTCGGGCGTCTCGTGCAGCTTGCGCCGGATGAAGTAGGCCACCAGGACGACGATTGCGCTGAGCCAGAACGGAACTCGCCAGCCCCAGGACAGCTCGGCCTCATCGGACAGCGACACGAACGGGATGAGCACCAGCGACGCCAGGATCAGGCCACCCTGGGTTCCGGTCAGCGTCCACGACGTGAAGAACGCCCGCCGGTGATCGGGCGCATGCTCGAGCGTCAACGAGCTGGCGCCGGCCTGCTCGCCGGCGGCGGAGAAGCCCTGCAGCAGTCGGCACAGCACCAGCAGGCCGAGCCCCAGATAGCCGGCGGTGGCGAACGTCGGCAGACAGCCGATGGCGAACGTCGAAATGCCCATCAGGACGATCGTGAACATCAGCACGCGTTGGCGGCCGATCCGGTCTCCGAAGTGTCCGAGCACGAAGGCGCCGACCGGCCTGGCGAAGTAGGCGACGCCGAACGTCGCGAACGACATCACCAGCGCGCCCTGGCTACCAGACGGGAAGAACACCCTTGGGAAGATGAGTGC
>NZ_JBOGDD010000998.1:0-15847 GCF_050701675.1 Mycobacterium sp.
GTCGACTTCCAGGAGCCGCCCTTCTGGCCCCGGATGTCGAAGAAGTTGGCGTTGATCGCAATGGTCGGCTTGCCGAGCGCTTGCCAGGCCTGGATCGGGGTGAAGGTCTCAGACGCCTGCCAGAGTCCCTCGGCCGTCCGCGCGCGTGAATCCTGTTCGCAGCGAGCTTGATAGCCGCGATGGGAGTCGACGAGCAGCCGCGGTGTCAGCCGCTGCGAGGCCGACTTGATGATCATCAGGTGACCGCCGCCGCCCATCTCGTACCAGCTGCCGCCCGCGTTGAGCATTGGCGCTGGGTTGCCGCCGCCGAAGTTGTAGACGAGGTATGAGCCGCGCGTGTTGGCGATCGCGCTTGCGAGCAGTTCGCGGCCGTCCGCGGCGCGCGCGGCCGGGGCCCCAGACAACGATCCGAGGACCGCAGCCAACATCAGGGTGGAGCCGGTAGCGACGAGTCGCCAGAGCCTCGGGGCAGGACTCGGCACGTTTGGCCCCTTCGGAGAACAGGTGAGTGATCAGGTACCTGTAATCACAGCAAACTCACGGACAACTTTGGTCTCATCTGCATCACAATTGAGCCTCGGCCGAATTGCGTTGTGTCCGAGAGCGTTTGCCACGAGCAACCGACAACGGGGGGTGGGGTGTAGGTCAGTGCCCCGGCGGCGCCAGCCGATAGATGGCGTCGGCGGCGTCATCGGTGATGTAGACCGCTCCGTCGGGCCCTGTCACCGCGGCCACCGGCCTGCCCCAGCGTGATCCGTCCGCAGCCTGGAAGCCGCCGACGAGGGTCTGCTGGTCGCCGAGACCGCCATTGCGCCAAGGAAGGAATGACACCTCGGGGGCACGCGGTGGCTGACGGTTCCACGATCCGTGCACGCCGACCAGGGCGCCGTGGTCGTAGGGCGCGGGGAGCACCCCGTCGACGAAGCTCAGACCGAGTGGAGCGGAGTGCGCGCCGAGGCTCTGCTCGATCGGTGGCAGGACCGCGCAGTCGAGCTTGCTGCCGTCCGGGTTGGTCTGGACGTCGCGGATCAGGGTCAGGTTCGCCGGTCCGCCGTCGGGATTGCAATAGGGCCAGCCCAATTCGCGTCCAGGGGTCAACTTCGCAACCGATTCGGGTGGGTGGTCGTTGACGTACTCGGGGATCACCTGGCCGAAGGACGAGCCCTGGTCCGGGACTGCGACGTTGTCGCGGTTGTTGACCGCCGTCCACAGCGTGCCGTCGGGTGCGAATGCCAGGCCCGTGCCATTGCGAACGCCGGTCACGAATGGTTGAAACGGTCCGCCGCCGGGAGGAATCCGCATGATCGTGGCCCGCTGCGGGTTCGCGGTGCGGTCCTCGGCGGAGACGTTGCCCGTTGAGCCGATCGAGAAGTACACGGCGCCATCTGGACCCACCGCCACGCTCTTCAGGGCGTGGGCGTACGCGCCGCCCAGGTCGGGGCTTTGCGTGTCGGGCAGTCCGCCCGCCGCAATGCGCGGGTGCGTGGCCTCGCCGTCGGCGTAGTCGAATGCATCGATCTGGTCGCTCTCGGCGATGTACAGCGTCGAACCGGCGAAGGCCAAACCATGGGGCTGGTTCATGCCCCCGATCAACAGCTGCAGCTGAGGGCCGCCGCCCGTGGGTTGCACCCGGATGACCTGCCCGGCACTGGGTACCGACACCAGCAGGTCGCCGTCGGGGGCCCACGCCATCAGGCGCGGCTTTGGCACCCGCGCCCACACCGACATCGTCCAGCCCTTGGGCACCAGCGCCTTTCGTGGCTCGTCGAACGGCACCGCCGTGAAGTCGTCAGGGACCTGGACAGTCACCTCGGCGAGGCCGGCGTCGCCGGGTGCCCGGGTGGTGGGGTCCGACGTCGGCGGGGTGCTCGATGAGCACCCCGCCAACAGAAGGACGACGCCGATGACGCCGAATGACTTACGCTGCAGCCAAACTCGCATGCATCTCCCAGACCAGGATTTCGGATGGTTCCGTCGCGGTGACCCGTTGGCCACCGGATGCCGTGAATCGCACGGCGTCGCCTTCGTGCAGTGGGCCAGCGCCTTCAAGTGCGACCTCACCACGTGGGACGAACAGGTGCAGATACGGCGCCTGCGGCAACTCCACGCTGTCGCCGGGCTCCAGCCGCGCACCGCGCAGTGCGGCGTACTTGTTGCTGATGGTGATGGCGGCGTCACCGGCGTGCTCGGGCATGCCGGAGGCGATGGTCACCAACTTGCCGCGCAACGACTCGTCGTCGATCTCGAGCTGCTGGTAGCCGGGCGTGATGCCTGCCTCGTCGGGCACCACCCACATCTGGACGAAGTGCACGGGTTCGGAGTGCGAGCCCTCACCCGTCAAGGTCCACGAGTCGTTCTTCTCCGAGTGCATGATGCCGCGGCCCGCCGACATCCGTTGCGCCAGACCGGGATAGATGACTCCGGAATGGCCCGTCGAGTCCTGGTGCACCAGCGATCCGCGCAGTACCCAGGTGACGATCTCCATGTCGCGGTGCGGGTGGGTGTCAAAGCCCTTGCCCGGCTTCACCACGTCGTCGTTGTTGACCAGCAGCAGTCCGTGATGGGTGTTGGCGGGGTCGTAGTTGCCGCCGAAGGAGAACGAGTGCTTGGAATCCAGCCAAGAGATCTTGGTGGCAGACCGGTCTGCAGCGCGCCGGACGTCGACGATGTCGGTGTTGGTCATTTCGTAGAGCTCCTTGCGAGATCATTGCCAGCCTAGGTTGCTGTCACTGGACACGACAACTTAAATGATGTGTCATATATTCCATGTGGCTGTCCGAAGACCAGCAGCGGGTGTGGCGCAACTACCTGGCGATGAGCGCCAAGCTCCAGACGGAGATGAACCGTCAGCTGCAGCGCGACTGTGGGCTCTCGCTCGCCGACTACGACGTGCTGGTCACGCTCGACGAGCGCGATGCGTGCCGGGTCAATGAACTCGGTGACCGGTTGGGCTGGGAACAGAGCCGACTCTCACATCAGCTCAGGCGGATGCGCTCCAGGGGTCTCGTCGGACGCCATGGCGCCGACGACGACCGCCGCGGCGCCACCGTGGAGCTGACCGACGCGGGGCGTTCGGCACTGGCATCGTCCGCGCAGGGACACGTCGACCTGGTGCGCGACGTTGTATTCGACGGCCTCGGGCCTGCCGAACTCCGCGCATTGGACCACTGGACGTCGCTGGTGCTGGAGCGGTTGCGGGAGCACTGACGGGGTCGGCTTAATCTGTCGGCGTGGACATCAACGGAGCTAGTGCAATCGTCACCGGGGGCGCGTCGGGTATCGGTGCGGCATCTGCCCGCCAGCTGGCCGACAAGGGAGCCAGGGTCGTCGTCGCCGACCTGAATGCGGAACGCGGGCAGGAGCTCGCACACGAGATCGGCGGCGTGTTCGTCAACGTCGACGTGACCAACACCGAGCAGATCGAAGACGCCGTCAACACGGCAGTCGATCTCGGGCCGCTGCGGGCGCTGGTCAACTCGGCGGGCATCGGTTGGGCCCAGCGCACCATCGGCAAGGACGGTGAGTTCGCCTCGGCGCACAACCTCGACGCCTACAAGAAGGTGCTCGCCATCAACTTGGTCGGCACCTTCGACTGCATCCGGTTGGCGGCCACCGCGATGAGCCGCAACGAGTTCACCGACACCGGTGAGCGCGGCGCGATCGTCAACATGACCAGTGTCGCGGCCTTCGACGGCCAGATCGGACAGGCGGCCTACTCGTCGTCCAAGGGCGGTGTCGTCGGCCTGACCCTGCCGGTCGCCCGCGACCTGTCCGCGGTGGGCATCCGCGTCAACACCGTGGCGCCGGGCCTCATCGACACCCCGATCTACGGCGAGGGCGAGGCGTCGGAGGCGTTCAAGGCCAAGCTGGGTGAGTCGGTGTTGTTCCCGCACCGCCTTGGCAAGCCCGAGGAATTGGCCTCGATGGTGATCGAGCTGATCACCAACTCGTACATGAACGCCGAGGTCGTGCGCGTCGACGGTGGTATCCGGATGCCGCCCAAGTAGCGCCGCCGCGCTTGGCTACCAATCCTTCTCGTCGAACGTGACGGCATCGCGAATGTTCTTGCCATCCATCGGCCCGTGGGTGGCGTCGATCATTGGTCCGACGTTTCACCGATCGATCCCAGGTGGCCGGGCTAGCGTGAGCGAGTGCGCCCCGTTGCGGTTCGACTGGCTGCGGTCGCGACGGCCCTGACCGTGGCGCTGAGTGGCTGCTCGGAGGACCGCGCGAGCACCGCGAGCGGTCCGTGGCCGCCGGACCCGGGCCGGGGTCCGTGCGGTGTGACCAAACAGGTCGACGTGCCCGCCACCATGCGCGACGGCACGATCCTGCGAGCGGACGTCTACAGGCCGAAGACCTCCGACAGCGTGCCGGTGATCCTGATGCGCACCCAGTACGGGAAGGACGGCGCGCAGTCGGGAACCCGCTACCAGTCGCCGGACTGGTTCGCCTCGCACTGCTACCTCGTCGTCGTGCAGGACATCCGCGGCCAAGGTGCGTCCGCAGGCACGTTCAGCGAGTTCACCCACGACCAGTCCGACGGCTACGACTCCGTCGAATGGGCGGCGGCGCTGCCGGGTTCCAGCGGCAAGGTCGGGATGTACGGGTCGTCGTATGTGGGCGCGACGCAATGGTTGGCCGCGGTCACCGCTCCTCCGCACCTCGTCACCATCGTGCCGGCGAACACGGCATCGGACTACTACGACGGGTGGACCTACGAAGGCGGTGAGTTCCGATTGGCGTTCGTGCTGCCGTGGGCGATGGAGTCGATCGCCACGACTGCCGCAAAGAACCGCAATGACGAAGCGACGGTGCACGAACTCGCTGCCGCCGCAAACGATCCCACCCGATGGATGGACTTCCGTCCGTTCAAGGACCTGCCACCGATGCAACCGGGCAACCCGGCCGTGGCGCCCTGGTACTTCGACTGGATCCGCCACTCGACGCGCGACGCCTTCTGGCGGCAGTTCAGCATCCGCGACCGCTATCCCTCGGTCACGGTGCCGGTGCTGCACTTCGAGGGCTGGTACGACGCCTTCCTCGCGGGCGGTGTGGAGAACTTCGCGGGCATGGTCGCCCACGGCGCGAACGAAAGCGCCCGCAACAACCAACGCCTGGTGATCGGGCCGTGGGATCACGTCGACTGGGGTCGGCCGGACTCTGAACCCGCACCGATGCTCAAAGCCATTGGCGCCGTGGCGAATAGCCCGATCAACGAATTGATGCTCGACTGGTATGACCACTTCCTGAAGGGCTCGACCAAGGGAGCCGACGGCAAGGAATGGGCGGGCACGCCCCGGGTGGACTACTTCCTGATGGGCGCCAACGTCTGGAAGACCGCGACGGGTTGGCCACTGCCGCAGACACATCCGACGACGTACTTCCTGTCCGGATCGGCTGGCATCGCCGACCGCAAGGGTCAGTTGGGCGATGCCCCGCCCGCCACTGATCCACCCGACGTCTACACCTACGATCCGCGCTTCCCCGCGCCGAGCCTCGGCGGGCATTCCTGCTGCGGCGCCCAGTCCGGTCCGCAGGGACCCTATGACCAGACCCCGGTCGAACAGCGCTCCGACGTCCTCGTCTACACCAGTGCCCCATTGCCACGCGACACCGAGGTGACCGGATCGACGACGGTCAATCTCTGGGCCGAATCATCAGCTCCTGACACCGATTTCACCGCAAAACTCGCTGTCGTCAAGCCCGACGGCGAGGTCGTCAACCTCAATGACGGGATCCTGCGAACGTCCTTCCGCGACTCGCTGTCGAATCCGACACCGGTCCCGCCCAACCAGCCGATCGCCTACCAGATCCAGATCTGGCCGACGAGTTACGAATATCGGGCCGGCGACCGCATCAGGCTGGAGGTCTCCAGCAGCGACTATCCACAGTTTGCTCCCAATCCCAACACCGGCGAGCCGTTCGGTCAGAGCGCCGTCACCGTGATCGCCACCCAGACCATCCTGCACGACGCTGCCCACCCATCGAGCGTCACGCTGCCGGTGATTCCCGCCCATTGACGAGCGAGATCAATGTCTGCGATCAGTCTGGATGAGGTGGCGGCTCGCCAGGCACGCCTGCAGTTGGCCGTGACCGACCTCGCCGACCTCCCGTGGAGCGAACTGCCCGAGGACGTCATCGACCTAGAGGCTGGCGGGCAGGCCGAACTTCTCGAACAGTCCCTCGGCGGCGTGGAACGCGACGACGTGCCCGACGCCGCCCGGCCGGATCTCCAGCACGTGCAGCTGAAACTCCTCGTGCTTGCCGGTCTCGCGGTTGAGCATGTAGAGCGCGGCGGTGGGTTGGCCGTTGGCGGTGGTGCGCAGGAAGCGCATGTCGCCCGCTCCTTCGGCGGGGCAGTGCGTCTTGGACAGCGTGACGATGTTCTCCGGGCCCTGGTACCAGCCGTCGAACGGTGGCATCTCGAAGATCGCGTCGGCGGTGAACAACTCGACGAGCTTGTCCATGTCGTACGCCTCGAACGCCGCGATGTAGCGACTGAGCAGATCCTGGGCCTCGGGCGACTCCGGCGGAGCGATGTCGTCGTCCTGGCTGGGCTGCACCGCATCGATTTGCGCCCGCGCGCGCTGCAGCAGGCTGTTGACCGCCGCGGTCGAGATGCCGATCGCCTCGCCGACCTCGGCCGCCTTCCACTGCAGCACCTCACGCAACACCAGCACCGCCCGCTGGCGAGGCGACAGATGCTGCAGCGCCGCGACGAACGCCAACCGCACCGAGTCGCGGGACGCGACGATCACCGACGGGTCCGAGGGATGCTCTCCCGGGGTGTCGGGCAGGGGCTCGAGCCAGGTGATCTCGTGGTGTTCGGCGATGTCGGCGGTGGGGTCGGAGCTGGGTGCGCCCAGTCCGGTGGGAAGCGGTCGGCGTCGACGGCCGTCGAGAGCGGTCAGGCACGTGTTGGTGGCGATCCGGTAAAGCCAGGTGCGCACCGACGACCGGCCCTCAAAGCCCTCGTAGGACTTCCACGCCCGCAGATACGTCTCCTGGACCAGGTCCTCGGCGTCGTGCAGCGATCCCGTCATGCGGTAGCAGTGCGCCATGAGCTCTCGCCGGTAACGCTGTGCGTCGGCGAGAAAGGCGTCCTTCGAGTCGAAGCTTTCGGCAAGCACGCTCACCCAGACGACACTACCCAGACCGTGTGACAGACGACACCGTCGTGGGCTGACCCATTCAGCCTCGCCCGTTACTCTCCCCTGATGGCCACAACCCGCAGCGAACGCAGCTTCGACGGGGTCGGCGGGGTTCGCATCGTGTACGACGTGTGGACGCCGAACGTCGATCCGACCGGCGTGGTGATCCTGTGCCACGGCTACGGCGAGCACGCCCGCCGCTACGACCACGTGGCGCAGCGCTTCGGTGAGGGCGGGCTCATCACGTACGCCATCGACCTCCGCGGACACGGCCGTTCCGGCGGCAAGCGCGTCTACCTGAAGAACATCTCCGAGTACACCACCGACTTCCACCACCTGGTCGGAATCGCCACGGCCGCGAACCCCGAACTCAGACGCGTGGTGCTCGGCCACAGCATGGGCGGCGGCGTCGTCTTCACCTACGGCGTCGAGCATCCCGACGACTACACCGCAATGGTGTTGTCCGGGCCCGCGGTGTATGCCCAGGACGCGGTGTCGTCCGTGATGATCCTCGTCGCGAAGGTCCTCGGCAGCATCCTGCCCGGCCTGCCGGTGGAGAATCTTCCCGCCGACGCGGTGTCCCGCGACCCCGAGGTAGTGGCCGCCTACGAGGCCGACCCGCTGGTGCACCACGGCAAGCTGCCTGCAGGCATCGCCAAGGCACTGATCAGCGTCGGCGAGACCATGCCGCAGCGCGCGGCCGCCCTGACGGCGCCGCTGCTCGTCGTGCACGGTGGGGAGGACAAGTTGATCCCCGTCGAGGGCAGCCGCCGCCTGATCGAGTGCGTCGGCGCCACCGACGTCAATCTGAAGGTGTACCCGGCGCTCTATCACGAGGTCTTCAACGAGCCTGAACGCGCCGTTGTGCTCGACGACGTGGTGTCGTGGATCGAGGTTCACCTGTGAGCGCCATCGGCCGCCACCTGCTCTTGCTGGTGACCGCCGTCCTGGTGGTCGCGGGCTGCTCGTCCGGCGGCAATGACTCTGGCGGCAAGGACAACGCCGCACCACCGCAGCCGCAGGGTTGGGTCGACGAAGACGTCACCTTCACCGCGGACGGGCTGACCATCTACGGCACCTACCGGCACGACAAGAGCGCCCCTGCCGGTCCGGCGGCACTGCTGATCTCCGAGAGCGGAAACACCGACCGCAACGGGGACAACGCCGTGGCCGGGCCGGTCGGCAACATGCGACAGCTGGCGGAGTACCTGTCGGGCAAGGGCATCGCCACGTTGCGCTACGACAAGGCAGGAACGGGCAAGACGGGCCTCGGCCCGTATGCGCTGCGCCCTGGCGACGTCGGTAGCGCCGTGTACGACATGGGTGCCAAGGCGGCCGTGCGATACCTTGCCGGCCAACCGGGCACCGACAAGGTCCGCATCTCCGTCTACGCGCTGGGGGAGGGCACGGTCCATGCCATCTCCCTTGGTGCCGACACGGCGCCGGACGCGCCGAGGATCCACTCGCTCGGCCTCTTTCAGCCACTGGCGGGCCGGTACCTCGACATCATCACCGTCCGCGTGCGCAGCGGACTCGACGCCGACGTCAAGGCGGGGGCCAAGACGCCGCAGCAGGCCGACGCGGTCCTGACCGCATGGAACGCCGCGGTCGACGAGGCCCGCACCAAGGGCACGGCGCCGGCCCAGCTTCCCGAGGGCCTGGGCGCCATCCTCAGCCCGTCCAACGTGAAGGTCGTCGTCGAGGCCGACGCGATCGACCCCCTCGCGATGGCCGCGAGCTTGCCCGCGGCCATGCCCGTGCTCGCCACCTGCTCCGACTCCGACATCCAGGGCATGTGCACCGCCGAGAAACCGCTCTTCGACGCCCTGGCCCACACCGCGCTCACCGTCGTCGAACTCAAGGGCGTCAACCACGTCCTGCGATACGACCCGACCGACAACGTCGGCAACTACGCCAAGCAGGACCCGCTGGCGCCGCAGCTGGTGACGGCGCTGGACGCCTTCGTCACCAAGTAATGGCTAGACTCCTCCCGTGACGAAAACTGTTGTCGCCGAAGCCTATGGCGGCCCGGAAGTCCTAGTCCTGCAAGACATCGAGTTGCCCGTACCCGGCGAGGGAGAGGTGCTCGTCGAGGTGCGTGCGGCAGGCACCAACCCCCTCGACTACAAGCTGTACAGCGGCGCCATGGGTAGCGATCCCGCCAAGCTGCCGATGCCGCTCGGGTTGGAGGCGGCGGGCGTCGTCGTTGCGGTCGCACCGGGGGTGGCCGGATACACCGGACCACTGACAGTCGGCGACGCAGTGATCGCCACCGGTATCAGCGGTGGCTACGCCGAACGGGTCGTCGCCCGAGCCGCTGACGTGGGACACAAGCCGGAATCGCTGAGCTTCGAGCAAGCCGCTGGGCTGCTCCTCGTCGGCGGCACCGCGTGGCACTTGTTGACCAAGACCGGGGTGGGGACGGGCGACACCGTGCTGATCCACGGAGCCAGCGGCGGCGTCGGGCTGATGGCGGTGCAACTCGCGATTGCCCGTGGGGCGAAGGTCATCGCCACCGCGAGCCCGGCACGGCACGATCAGCTGCGCGGATACGGTGCCGAACCCGTCGCGTACGGCGAAGGTCTGGCGGACCGGGTGCGTGCGATCGGCACCGTCGACGCCGCCCTCGACGTGGTCGGCACCGATGAAGCCCTGCTCACGTCGGTGGAACTCGTCGCCGACCGGAGTCGCATCGCCACCATCGCCGGGTTCGCCAAGGCGCCCGAGCTGGGCATCGCGGTCCTCACCGAGGCCGACGGCGGTCAGGAGATCCGCGACGCCTCCCGCCCCGAACTCATCGACCTCGCGGCGCGGGGAAAGCTCGACGTGACCGTGGATCGGACCTATCCACTCGACGAGGCGGCCGAGGCGCACCGCTATCTGCAGACCGGGCACGCCCGCGGAAAAGTCGTACTGGTTCCCTAACTTGAGCCTATGACCAACAGCGAGAAGCGAAGCGGCCATCCCCGCATGTCGAACAGCGAGAAGCGAAGCGGGATCGCGCATGTCTGACGACAAGATGCTGGCGCGCATCGCCGCCCTACTGCGCCAAGCCGAGAACACCGACAACCCCCACGAAGCCGAAGCGTTCATGTCGGCCGCCCAACGGCTCGCGACCACCACGTCGATCGACCTGGCGGTGGCGCGGGCGCATGCCGCGACGCGGAGTCCGGCGCAGGTCCCCATCCAGCGCACGGTCACCATCGGCGAGGCAGGATCCAAGGGGCTGCGCACCTACGTCCAGCTGTTCGTCGCGATCGCGATGGCCAACGACGTGAAGTGCGACGTCGCGTCCAACTCGACGTTCGTGTACGCCTACGGGTTCACCGAGGACATCGACGCGACGCACTCGCTCTACGCCAGCCTGGTGGTGCAGATGGTCAAGGCGTCGGATGCCTACGTCGCCACCGGTGAGCATCGGCCCACTCCGACCATCACCGCCCGGTTGAACTTCCACCTGGCGTTCGGGTCGCGCGTCGGACAGCGGCTAGGGGAGGCGCGCGAGGAGGCCAGGCAGGCTGCCACCACGGGTCGCGATCAACGCCCCGGCACGGCAATCGCGTTGCGCAACAAGGACCTCGAGCTGAAGAGCTTCTACCGGGAGGCATCCAAGGCGCGTGGCACCTGGCGTGCCACCAGTGCCTCGGCGGGCTATTCGTCGGCGGCTCGCCGGGCCGGTGACAGGGCAGGGCGGCGGGCCCGACTGGGACCGAGTACCGAATTGTCCAGCGCACGACGGTCATTGGACCGGTAGCGGACGGTGCCGCGCGACACGCAGCGCTCGAAGGTGTATGCCGCGGAGCAGTTCGTGCGGACGCTCTTCGACCGCGCTGCGGAGCGCGGAAACCGCTCCGTCGACTTCTTCGGGGCACAGCTGACGCTGCCCCCGGAGGGGCGGTTCGCCGCGGTGGATTCGGTGCAGCGCTACGTCGACGACGTCCTTTCCCTGCCGTCGGTGCTGGCCCGCTGGCCCGCGCTCACACCCGTCGGGGTGCGAGGCAGGCGAGGGGTCACCGCGGCGCACTACGAGTGGACGCCCGAGGCGGCCGTCATCGCGGTTCCGGACCGTCAAACGAATTGGGCGCTCAGGGAATTGGTAGTCCTGCACGAGCTTGCCCACCACGTGGCGCAGGCCGAACCACCGCACGGTCCCGAGTTCGTGGCGACATTCTGCGAGCTGGCATCTGCGGTGATGGGCGCCGAGGTCGGCTACCTGCTGCGGGTGGTGTACGCGAGGGAGGGCGTCGCGTAGGCGGCCGGGCCCCACTACCGTGGAGGTCGTGAGCGAGCCCGATCCCACCGCCCTTGACGCCATGTTCGGCCGACTGCTGCACACCGAGGACGCGGCGTTGACCGCCGCTCGGGAGGCCGCCGACGCCGCGGGCATGCCGAAGATCGAGGTGTCCGCCCAACACGCCAAGCTGCTGACGCTGCTCGCGACCATCTCGCACGCCACCCGGGTGCTGGAGATCGGCACGCTCGCCGGCTACAGCACGATCGCCCTGGCACGCGGCGTCGGCGCCGACGGGCGGGTCGTCACGCTGGAGTACGCGCAGGCCCACGCCGACGTGGCGCGTCAGAACCTCGACAGGGCAGGTGTCGGGGATCGCGTCGAGATCCTCGTCGGAGCGGCGCTGGACACGCTCCCGCAACTGGCCGACCGGGGCGAGGCGTTCGACTTCTTCTTCATCGACGCCGACAAGGAGAACAACCCCGCCTACGTCGAGTGGGCGATCGCCATGGCACAACCAGGAGCCGTGGTGGTGATCGACAACATCGCCCGCATGGGACGCGTGCTCGAGCCCGCGCCCGACGACCACCAGGCTCGCGCCGTGCACGACATGTTCGTGATGATGGGCCAGCACCCGCGGCTCGACACCGCAGCGATCCAGACCGTCGGCACCAAGGGGTGGGACGGCTTCGCCGTTGCGGTAGTGCGTGATGCCTGACATCACGTATCCCGCGCCTGCGGGCCCACTGCCCGGGTACCTCGCAGTGCCGAACGGGCCTGGTCCGTGGCCGGGCGTCGTGGTGATCCACGACGCGTTCGGGCTGTCGGCCGATATCAGGCGGATCACTGACCGCTTCGCCGAAGCCGGGTACCTGGCCCTCGCACCCGCGCTGTTCCGGCGGGGGTTCCGGCCACGGTGCGTGGTCAGCACTCTGCGCGCGCTGTCCCGCAGCGGCGGTGTCGCCGTCGACGACCTCGCCGCGGCGCGCGAGCGCCTGGCCGCCGACGGCCGCTGCACCGGCAAGGTCGGGTCGGCGGGCTTCTGCATGGGCGGTGGGTTCTGTCTGCTCCTCGCCTCGCGCGGTGTCTTCGACGCCGCAGCGCCGAATTACGGAGTGCTGCCCAATGACTCGGACTACCCGGCACTGGAGCGGTCGTGCCCGATGGTGGCCAGCTACGGCGGGCGCGACCGCATGTTGCCAGGGGTGGCCGCCAAGCTCGAGACCATCCTCACCGAAGCGGGCGTGCCGCACGACGTCAAGGAGTACCCGGGCGTCGGCCACTCGTTCATGAACGCGTTCCCGACTCCTGGGCCGCTGCGGTTCGTCGAGAACGTGGCCGGCCTTGCGTATTCCCGGCCGGAAGCCGAGGACGCCTGGCGGCGGATCCTGGCGTTCTTCTCCGAACACCTCGCCTGACGGGGCCGCTCGCGTAGCGTCGGCCACGTGCCGCCTCGGGAGAGGACACGGGGGATCGCATCCGCGACCGGACTGGTCGCGCTGTTGTTCGTGGCCGCCGCCGCCCTGCGCGGCTACCTTCCCGGGGCGGAACCCGGCCCGCGGGAGCCCGCGGCCGACGACCCGCTGGCGTTGGCGGTCGTCGTCATTCTGCTGGCCGCCGCGGTCGGCGTCGTCGCATTCGCGGTGATCAGCAGGCTCAGGAACGGTTCCGCCGCCGTGCCACGCGTGGCGGGCCGGTCGGATTGGCTCCGCGGTGACCGCGGCAGGCCGACCTGGCGCGTCGCATTGATCGCGTTCGGTCTGATTCTCGGCTGGCTGCTGCTCTCCATGGTGCTCGGCAGGCTTGGTGGCACCGGGCCCGAAGGGGCGAGCGCGCCCGGTGCCGCCCCGACGACGGCAAGCCCGGCACCGAAGCCCACCGGCGCGGCGGGCGCCCTGCCACCACCGGAGCCGGACACTGGCTCCGATCTGCTTGGCTACTTCTACGGGGCGACGGTGATATTCCTGGTCGTCATCGTCGTGGGCTCGATCGTCGCGGCGCACGGGCAGCGCCGCCTTGCGCCGATCGCTGCCGCTCCGCCGGGCGACGACTCCATGCCGGATTCGGAGACCGGATCCGAATCCCTCGCGCGCGCAGCGGAAGTCGGCCTCGCGGAGGTGGGTGACCTCAGCCGCGAGCCCCGCAAGGCGATCATCGCCTGCTACGCGGCCATGGAACGGGAGCTGTCACTCCTGCCCGACGCCGCCCCCCGCGAGTTCGACACCGCATCCGAGGTACTCGCTCGCGCGGTCGAGCACCACGCCCTTGCCCCCGATAGTGCGACGCAACTGGTCGACCTGTTCGACGAAGCGCGGTTCAGCCCACACGTCATGCACGAGGGCCACCGCGACGCGGCGGTCGCCGTCCTCACGCACGTGCTCGGCGAGATGCGGAGCCACGCATGAAGAAGCTGACGATCGTGGCCGTCGTGATGCTCATCGGGGCCCAGTTGCTCGCGTTGTCGCACCCCGATCGGCGCGTGGCGCTGTGGGTGGGGACCGCCGCCGCGGTGACCGTGCTCCTGACGGTGCGCTGGTGGATGGTCCGCGACGCCCGCTCCGCGATCGACGAAACCCGCGCCCGCGATCCGGCCGAGTCGCTGCGCCGCTGGCGGTCGAAGACCGAGATCCTGATCGCCCGCGCCGACACCAACCGGTCGGACTGGGACAAGTATCTGCGGCCGATGCTCGCGAGGCAGTTCGAGCTCGCCACAGGACAGCGAAAGGCCAAGGATGCAAGGGTCTTTCACGCCACGGCGCTGGCGCTGTTCGGCGAGCGGCTGTGGCCGTGGGTCGACCCGGACAACGTGTCGCGCAGCGGCACGGAAGAACCGGGGCCCGGGCGCGCGGTGCTCGACGACGTCCTGCAACGCCTGGAGGAGATTTGAGCCCAACCGTCACCACGACCGCTGCCCACTGCGAGGCGGTGCTCGACGAGATCCAACGCGTCGTCGTAGGCAGGCGTCCCGCGCTGACGCTGATCCTCACCGCGGTGCTGGCCCGTGGGCACGTACTCATCGAGGACCTTCCCGGGCTCGGAAAGACACTGATCGCGCGCTGCTTCGCCGCCGCCCTCGGCCTCGAGTTCAAGCGCGTGCAGTTCACCCCGGACCTGCTGCCCGCCGACCTGCTCGGCTCGACCATCTACGACATGCGGTCGGGCCGCTTCGAGTTCAGGCCAGGGCCGATCTTCAGCAATCTCCTTCTTGCCGACGAGATCAACCGGACTCCGCCGAAGACGCAGGCGGCACTGCTCGAGGCAATGGCCGAACGTCAGGTCAGCATCGACGGTGTCACCCACGGACTGCCGGAGCCCTTCATCGTGCTGGCCACCGACAACCCCATCGAGTACGAGGGCACCTACCCGCTGCCCGAGGCGCAGCTCGACCGGTTCACGATCCGGCTCGAGCTCCGGTACCTCTCCGAACTAGACGAGGCGGCGATGTTGCGTCGCCGCCTGGACCGCGGTTCGGACGAGCCCACCGTCGAGCGCGTCGTCGACGCGTCCGGGCTCATCGCGATGCGCGAATCGGTCGAGCAGGTGACGGTGCACCAGGACGTCCTGCAGTACGTGGTGTCGTTGGCGACCGCGAGTCGCCAGCATCCGCAGGTCGCCGTTGGCGCAAGCCCGCGCGCCGAGTTGGATCTGGTCCAGCTCTCCCGGGCGCGTGCGCTGCTGGCCGGCCGTGACTACGTCATTCCCGAAGACGTCAAGGCATTGGCCGTGCCCGCCATGGCACACCGCATCAGCCTGCGTCCCGAGATGTGGGTCCGGCAGGTGCGGACGGCCGACGTGGCTGAGGAGCTGCTGCGGCGACTGCCGGTGCCGCGCGCCCGCGGCGCGACATGACCGAGGCGGGCAGCGCCGACGTCGAGATGCGGTGGCGCGCTTCACGACTGGCCCTGTCGCTGGCCACGTGCGCCGCGGTGGCGCTCGCGGCCGCGCTCATCGGATCCCGTTGGCAGCTCGTCGCATTCGCGGCACCGTTGCTTGGCGCGCTGGTGTCGCTGCGCTGGCAGCGGCCGCCGCCCAGCGTCCGAGTCCATGCCGAACCAGCCCTGGTTCGCTGCTTCGAGGACGAGGAGGTTCGGCTGACGGTGTGGGCCACCGCGAACGACGGCGCCCCGGTGGACGTCACGGCCGCCACGGCCGCCGGCGCGTCGTTCGAGGTCTCCGAGGAGTCGTCGGGACGAATCGAGGTGGTGTTCCGCGCGCAACGGTGGGGCCGGTATCCCATCACGCTGCGGGTCGGCGTCGGGGCGAGGGGCGGGCTGCTGACGGGGCAGGTCGACGCCGTCGAGGTGGCCGATGTCTTCGTATTCCCCGTCGCTCCGGCACAATCCACCACGTTGCCGCGGACCGAGCTGCTCGACCGACTCGGCTCACACCTGACGCGGCACGTCGGCAGGGGTGTCGAGTACGGCGGCATCCGCGCGTACGTGCCTGGCGATCAGTTGCGCAC